>DATEOL010000078.1:0-6854 GCA_035274025.1 Gemmatimonadales bacterium
AGGACGAGGAACCCGAGCAGCACACCACCCAGCTGTCCCACGACATCCGCCACGGCCCGGGCCAGGAACGCCGGCGCGATCCCGCTGAGCCGCGCCGCGGACTCCCATTGCTCGGGAAGCGGGATGAACGCCTCGGCCTTCACCCCGGAGATCACGCCGATGATGAAGGGGATCAGCACCGACAATCCGAGCACCAGGATCGCGGCGCGCTTCATGTCGAGCAGGGGGAGCCGATCGAATCCGGCGAGCCCGACCATGAAGCCAAGCAGCGGCAGCCCGAGGGCGCCGATCCCCAGGCCCTTCCACAGGAATGCGCCCAGACCCTCCCCGACCGGCCCGGTGGGAAGCCCGGGAATCAGTGACAGCGCGGCGAAGAGTCCGAAAACGAGGCTGGCTACCGCGCCGAAACGGCGACGATCGTCCGAATTCATGCAGCCCGAACGGTAATGCGTCTCTCGGAGAATTGGGGGAGCAGGGGGTACCGGTCCTGGGTCGCGGCGAGCACCACGTCGTCCCGGAACCCGAGCCGGACCAGCTCGCGGCCGGCCCGCGCGGCCAGCAACGGGCGAAGCCACGTCGAGTAGCGCCGCGCCAGGTCGATGCACACGAGGGCCGCGTCGTTGGCGCCCTGGCGCGGCTTGTGTCCATCGAGCGCGCCCAGGATCAGCCGTCCGGCGGTGTAGGCATCATCGAGGCCGAACTCCCCTTCCCGTCCCGCGCACAGTACCAGCAGGTCATCCGAATCCGCGAGGACCTGGCGGGCCCGCGCGACCGCAACCGACAGGTTCACGCCCGCGGCGATGTACACGCCGGCCGCGAGCCCGGTCGCGAGCAGGGCTTCCGTGCCGTTGGTGGTGGTCATGATGACGGTCTTGCCGGCGACGGCCTGCGCGGTCATCTCGAGGGGACTGTTGCCGAGGTCGAAGCCCTCGATCCGCACCGAGCCGCGCTCGCCGGCGAGCAGGATCTCGCGGCGCTCGAGGGTCTGGGCCAGGCGCATCGCGTCCTCGATGGTGCTGACCGGGACACACGCCCGGGCGCCATTGGCGAGGGCGGCGCACATCGTGGTCGTCGCCCGCAGCACATCGATGACGAAGACGGTCCTGCCGGCCACCTCCATCCGCGAGAGTCCCGCGGGTGTGAAGGCGACGTCAATCCTCATGCGTGGGGGGACGGAGGAGCGTCGGGTGCCGCTCCAGGAACCTGGTGTCGATTTCTCCCGCCACGAATTCCGGGTTGCGGATGACGCGGGAGAGGAAGGGGATCGTGGTGGTGACCCCTTCGAGGATGAAGCTGTCGAGTGCCTGCCCCATGCGCGCCAGCGCCTCGGTCCGGTCGCGACCGTGCACGATGACCTTGGCGAGGAGCGAGTCGTAGTGCGGCGGCACCGAGTAGCCGGCATAGATGTGGGTGTCGACCCGCACCCCGGGACCGCCGGGTGGGTGATACGCGGTGATGAGCCCGGGGCTCGGCTGGAAGTTCCGGTAGGGGTCTTCGGCATTCACCCGGCATTCGATCGCGTGGCCGCGGAGCCGGGAGAAATCTCCCTGCGGAATGCTCATCGGCTCAGCGGCCGCGACCCGGATCTGCTCCTTCACCAGGTCGAAGCCGGTCACCATTTCGGTGACCGGATGCTCGACCTGGATCCGGGTGTTCATCTCCATGAAGTAGAAACTCTTGTCCTGGTCGAGCAGGAACTCGATCGTCCCCGCGCCGACGTAGCTGATCGCCGCCGCGAGTCGCACCGCCGACTCGCCCATGGCGCTCCGGAGCTCATCGTCGAGCGCGGGACTGGGACTCTCTTCGATGAGCTTCTGGTGGCGGCGCTGGACCGAGCAGTCGCGCTCGCCCAGGTGAATGACCCGGCCATGGGCGTCGCCCAGGACCTGGATCTCCACGTGGCGCGGACTGGTGAGGTACTTCTCGACGTAGACGTCGCCGTTTCCGAACGCGGACAGGGCCTCGTTCTGCGCCAGCGTGAAGAGCTGGGTGAACTGCTCCTCGTCGTTCGCGATGCGCATGCCCTTCCCGCCGCCGCCCGCGGTCGCCTTGATGATGACCGGGAACCCGATCTGCTTCGCGACCTCGCAGGCTTCGTCGGCATCGTTGAGGATTCCCTCGGAGCCCGGCACCGTCGGAACCCCGGCCTCCTTGGCGAGACGCCGGGCGGACGCCTTGTCGCCCATCTGGCGGATCTGTTCGCCGGAGGGGCCGATGAAGGTGATGTTGGACGCGCCGCAGGTGTCGGCGAACTCGGCGTTCTCCGCCAGGAAGCCATAGCCCGGATGGATCGCGTCGGCGCCGGTGATCTCGGCGGCGGCGATGATGGCGGGAATGCGAAGGTAGGAGAGCCGGCCCGGCGCCGGGCCGATGCAGACGTCGTCGTCGGCGAAGCGAACATGAAGCGATTCGCGGTCGGCTTCGCTGTAGACCGCGACCGTCTTGAGGCCCAGCTCTCGGCAAGCACGAATCACCCGCAGGGCGATTTCCCCGCGATTGGCGACCAGCACCTTGTTGAACATCAGATGTTCCGGTCGCTGCCGAGTACGAGCCCCGAGGTGCTGGAGAGCGAGTGGTCGGACGACGACGAAATGCCGGACGCGCGCAGCGCGAACTCGCTCGGATTGGAGGAATAGAAGAGCGCGCTCTCGTAGCTGATCGCGCCCGTCTTGTACCACGCCATGAGCGACTGGTCGAACGTCTGCATCCGGTAGGACATCGAGCCTTCGGCAATCAGATCCGGAATGTTGAGCGCCTTGGCGACGTCGCGGATATTCTCGGCGACCGCCGCGGTGTTGATGAGCACCTCGCAGGCCGGGACCCGTCCCCGCCCGTCGGTGCGCGGCACCAGACGGAGAGAGCAGATCGCGGCAAGGGCGGTGGAGAGCACCGACCGGATCTCGGTGTGCTGGTGGGGCGGATAGAACGAGAGCACCCGGTTGATCGACTGGGTGGCGTCGGTGGTGTGGAGCGTCGAGAAGACCAGGTGGCCGGTGTCGGCCGCCTTGAGCGCCGTGTCCAGCGTCTCCTGGTCGCGGACCTCGCCGATGAGGATGACGTCGGGGTCCTGCCGCAGGACGTGGCGGAGCGCCGTCGCGAAGGACAGCGTGTCGCTGCCCACCTCGCGCTGCGAGATGTTGGACATCGCGTCGCGATGGAGGAACTCGATCGGGTCCTCGATCGTGATGATGTTGACGCGACGATGGCGGTTGATGTGGTTGACCATCGCCGCGAGCGCGGTGGACTTGCCCGAGCCGGTGACCCCGGTGACCAGCACCAGGCCGCGGGGCTTGAGCGACACTTCCTCCATCACTTCCGGGAGATGCAGCTCCTGGATCGTCTTCACTTCGTACGGGATCGACCGGAGCGCGAAGGCCAGCGTGCCGCGCTGCTGGTAGATGTTGGTCCGGAACCGCCCGACGCCCGGCACGCCGATGGCGAAGTCGGCTTCCTTCCGCTCGGCGAACTCCTTGATCTGCCGCGGCGTCATGATCTGCTCGGCCAGCGTCTTCAGGTCTTCCGGCCGGAGCGGCTGCATGTTGAGCGAGGTCAGCTCGCCATTGAGCCGGATCGCGGGCGGACGGCCCACCTTGAGCAGGAGGTCGGACGCGCTGCGCTGGACCATCTGGGAGATGGCCTGCTTGAAGTTGAACGTCGGCGCCGTCGCGAACGACTCGGTGTCGTTGTCAGCCATTGGGGTCCACCCTGAAGAGGACCTGGCCGTATTCCACCGGCGTCGCGTCCTCCACGCAGACTTCGCGGATGACGCCGGAGAGCTCGGCCTCGATTTCATTCATGATCTTCATCGCCTCGACGATGCAGACCGTCTGCCCCGTCGTGACGCGCTGCCCCACCCTGATGTATGCCTCCGCGCCCGGCTCCGGCGACGCGTAGAATGTCCCCACCATCGGGGACTTGATCTCCTTGAGCGGGCTCGGCGCGGCCGCCGCCGGCCCGGCCGCGGCTGCCGGAGTCATTTGCGGCGCCGGCATCGGAACGGCCGTCGGCATCGGCACCGCGCCAGACAGCGTCCGGGTCACGACCACTCCCGTTCCGAACAGTCCCTTCACCTCGATCGAACCGATCTCGGGGGACTCGCGCAGCAATTCGACCAGGCGACGCACGTCTTTGACATCCACGCCGCGAAATCCGGGAACCTTGGACAGCAGCTCGGCGAGTCTCGCAGTTTCGTCGGGGTTCATGGGCTCGGGTGCCGGGCGTTGGTGACAGTGCCCGGCTACGACACCTCCTCTAGTGCAGGTGCCCCGGGCGAGACAAGCATTGGACCATCGTTGGAGAGGAAGACGTCGTCTTCGAGCCGGACGCCTCCCCACCCCTCAAAATAGACTCCCGGCTCAATGGTAACCACCGCCCCGGCCGGCAGCGGGCCCTCGGCCGTCGGAGCAAGTCTGGGATCCTCATGCACTTCGAGCCCGAGTCCGTGGCCGAGCGAGTGCCCGAAGGCCTTGCCCAGGCCGGCCGCATCGAGGCTTCGCCTCGCGATCGCATCCGCATCCTTCCCCGTCATCCCCGCCCGCACTCCCGCGATGGCGGCGCGCTGGGCCGCATGCACGGCTTCGTACACCATGCGCTGGCGCTGATCGGGAGCCCGGCCCACCACGAAGGTTCGGGTGAGGTCCGAGCAGTACCCATCCACGGTCGCCCCGAAATCGATCAGAAGCAGGTCTCCCGGTTCGATGGCGCGCTCACCGGCGCGGGCATGCGGCAGTGCGGCCCGCGGTCCGGATGCGACGATAGTCTGGAACGGATGCCACTCGCTGCCCCGTTCGCGCAGGGCCGCCTCGAGCCGCGAAGCCACCTGCACCTCGGTCTGGCCCGGGCCCACCGACGCGAGCGTTGCGCGAAGCGCGTCCATGGCCAGGTCCGCGGCGCGACGGATCGCATCGACTTCATCCTCGTCCTTCGAGGCGCGGAGGGCCTCGACGTGACCCTCGGTCGGCTCCACCAGGGCGGCGCCCAGTTTCGCGATCCGCTCGGCGGCCCGGACCGTCACCCGATCGGCTTCGTATCCGAGGACGTTGGGGCGGGCGGCCGAGACGACCAGCCCCATCCCTTCCCACAGCGAGCGCGGCGCGAGCTCGACGCGCGCGACACCGGCCGTCTCCGCCGGAGCCTGCGTCGCGTAGCGGGAGTCGACCACCAGCATCGATGTCCCGCCCTGGACGAACAGCATGCCCGCCGATCCGCTGAACCCGGTCAGGTACCGGATGTTCGGCGGGTGCGAAATCAGCAGGGCGTCGAGCCCCGCGACTTCCATGCGACGGGCGAGCGCCCGTTGCCGGTCAGGCCGGTGATCGGCCGGCACTGAGATGGCGCTGCAGCCCGCGGAGCGCGAGCACGTAGCCCTCGGCGCCGAATCCCGTCACCAGTCCCAGGGCGAGATCGGCAAACAACGACTTCTGACGCCGGCGCTCGCGCGCGAACAGGTTCGAGAGATGGACTTCGACGAAGGGGACCCGCACCGCGAGCAACGCGTCGCGGATCGCGAGGCTGGTATGGGTGTACGCCCCGCCATTCAGGATCAGCCCTTCGGCACGGCCGGGGAGCTGCTGGATGGCGTCGACCAGCGCTCCCTCGTGATTGGTCTGGGAGAAGGAGATCCCGACTTCGAGGCGCGCCGCTTCTTCCCGAACCAGCCGTTCGACGTCAGCCAGCGTCCGGTGTCCGTAGATCGCCGGTTCTCGCTGGCCCAGAAGATTGAGGTTCGGACCGTTGAGAACGGCGATCCGAAGGGTCAACGCTTGAGTCCCTTGAGCCACTCGTTGAACTGACGCAGGTCCGCTTCCCCTTCCCCTCGCGGGGCGGGCGCGGCGGCAGGTTCGGAAGGACCGGCGCCGAAAAATTCATCATAGCTCGGCTCGGCGGTACTCGACGCCGCGGCGGGCTCTTCCTCGCGATGGGCGCGCGGCGCCGGCTCGTCACCGAAGACCGCGGAGAGCGAGAGCGCATCCTTGGACGGACGGGTCGGCTCGGCACCGGGCTCGATCGCCGGCGGCAGCACGGTCGAGGCGGTGCTGGGCGGCGGCGCGTGCAACACGGCCTGGAGCCGGCGCTCGACCGACCTGCCACCGGTGACGGCCGCCGCATAGGGCTTCCGCTCGGGCGACGGCACCGCGCGCGGAGGAGCGAGCTCCTGCTCCAGGCGCGCGATCGCCCCGCTGATGCTGTCGGACTCCGGGTTCCGCTCCGCAAGCTGGCGATACACGGCGAGCGCGAGCTCGCGGTGACCCTGCTTGAGGAACAGCTCCGCCATCGATTCGGTAACGATGAGCGTGGGCTGTTCGGAATGCTCCGCTTCCGCGGGCTCCGGCTCGATCACTGCGACCGGATCGGCGACTTCTGCCTCGAAGCTCGACTCGACGACGTCAGCAACCGCCATGGCCGGCTCGGCCTCCGGCGCGACTTCGACGGGCTCAAATTCGACGGGAGAATTCACCCGCGAAGCATACTCCTCGACGGTGGGCTCCTCAACCAACTCGGGCACTTCGACGGCGACCGGATCAGGCACCACTTCCTCGACGAAGTCGAAGACAGGCTCGGCGGGCGGGGTCGGTTCAACCGCCTCAAACGCCTCAACTGCGGGTTCCACGGTCGGCGGCGCCACGATCTCGGCAACCGTTTCCTCGAAGACGACCACAGGCTCGAGCAGGGGCTCCGGAGCCGGCGCGGCTTCCACAACGGGCTCCGGCTCAAGCAGCGAGATCTCCTCCAACACCGGCTCGGGAACGGGCTCCTGTACCGGCGCGGGAATCTCGGCAACGGTCTCCGCGACCGTGGGGATCTCGCTCAATACGGGAGCTTCCGGCGCCGGCGTCCAGAGAATCGGGCCTGCG
>DATEOL010000079.1:0-13469 GCA_035274025.1 Gemmatimonadales bacterium
AGCGCCTGGGCGCCAGACGGGTCCGCAGTGACGAGCTCTTCGACGCGGCGGTCGTCAGTTTCGGCGCCTTCGGCATCATCGCGGCAGTCGCCATTGAAACCGACCCGATCTACCAGCTGGTTTTCCCGCCGGTAGAGAAACTGGGCTATGCGGACCTGGGCATCAGGCTGAACCAGCTGGCTGCGCTGGATAGTTTCGATCCCGCGGAGCCCTACCATTACGAGTACATCTTCAACCCGTATGACAAGGATCGGATTGCGCTGGCCACCTCCGCCAAGGTGATCGAGCACCAGGAGGGATTTCCGGTTCCGGAGCCGATGTGGATTGCGCGGGACAAACAGGACTTTGCCCTGGGGGTCCGGACCGCCCGCATGTTCCTGGAGACGCCGCTGCTGCGCTCGGAATGGAAGACGGCGATTGAATGGAAGGAGTACGAGCGGCGAGCCATCCTGGGGGAGGTCCGGGCCACGCCAGGACAATGCTTCACGGCCACCATCACCTACCTGGAAGGGTACAACGAATCGGCCATCGGGGTCTCGATCAACAATGCGCTGGCAATGACAGAGATCGCGAGCGACGTCGTCCGGCAGCTGGACGTGCCCTGTATTTCCCAGGTGCGCCTGGTGCATCCCTCGCGGGGGCTGCTGGCCTTTACCGGCGTGACGCCCAAGACCGCGATCTTCGAGTGGGGAGTCGCGAACAACCCCCGGTATGAGCTGCTGGAGAAGACAGTACTGCGCGAGCTGAGCGCGGCGGGTATCGGGTACACCCTCCACTGGTCGAAGAACGCCGGGATCGACCCGGCGACCCTCGAGCAGATGTATGGGGCGGACCGGGTGAACCGGTGGAAGGCGGCACGCATGGAAGTGTTCGGCGGTGATCCCACCCTGATACGGCTGTTCGACAACGATCATCTCGCGCGGGCCGGTTTGTCGTAGGATGGGAACTGTTCCAGTGCACCTGCGGAGGTGAACGCCATGACCGATCGACCGAAAGTCTGCATAGACCGCCTGACTCCTCGAGAGCTGCTGCAATTCCAGCCCACCAGGCGGCGAAGGGCCGGGAACTTCGAGGCCATCGCGCCGATCGGCAAGACCTGGATGAACGGTTCGAAGCTGCGGGTGCGCTTCCTCGACGGGACCGCCGCCCAGCAGGCCACCGCGCGCCAGCAGGCCAGGTGGTGGACCGATGTGGCCAACCTCACGATAGAGTTCGGCAGCGCCCCGGATGCGGAGCTCCGCGTCGCGTTCGATCCCACCGACGGTGCGTGGTCCTACATCGGCACCGATTGTGGCGACATTCCCCTGAACGAGCCGACGATGAACCTCGGCTTTCTGGACGGCGGGACCGCCGCCCACGAATTCGGGCATGCGATCGGACTCGCGCACGAGCACCAGAATCCCGCGGGCGGTATTCAGTGGAACGAGGCGGTCGTGATCAGCGAGATGGCCAAGTCCCCCAATTTCTGGGACGAGCAGAAGACCCGCCACAACATCCTGCAGCGCTACACCGCGAATCAGATAAACGGTACGGCCTTCGACCCCCAGTCGATCATGCTGTACTTCTTCCCGGCGTCCTGGACCCTGAATGGCATCGGGACCGAGGCAAACGAGGTGCTCTCTGACCTGGACAAGCAGTTCATCGCCGGTGCCAGGATGTACCCCAAGACCGGCGGCACCGTCTCCACGGCCACGGAGCTCAAGGTCAATGCCAGGACCAGGACCAGGGAATCGATCGGAAAGATGGGGGAAGAGGACCTCTTCCGGTTCACCGCCGCATCCGATGGTCGCTACGTGATCGATACTCGCGGCCCCACGGACGTGGTCATGAAGCTGTTCGGCCCCGGCAGTGAGACTGCCCTCATCGCCGAGGACGATGACTCCGGGTACGCTACCAACGCGCGGATCGCGAGCAAGCTGATTGCCGGGAACTACTTCGTCCAGGTGCGTCACTACAACCGGGCCAGCGGCATGGGGAACTACTCGATCAAGGTGGCGAAGGCATGAAGCTGCGGCTCGACACCGCCCAGTACTTCCCACTCGAGGCGGAGAAGACCGGCATCTGCATCCACCACACGGTCGGTGCCTCGGCCGAGTCCACCTTCGACTACTGGAACCGCAACGACGAGAAGGTCGGTGTTGCGTATCTCATCGATCGCGACGGGACGATCCATGAGGTGTTCCCGCCCCGGGCGTGGGCCTTCCAGTTCGGTCTCACCTGGCCCGACGCGGCCCGGATCGAGTTCGAGAAGCGCTTCGTCGGGATCGAGATCGCGAGCGAAGGCGGGCTGGTCGAGGCCGACGGGAAGCTCTACGCCTTCGAGCGCGCGCGGGTGGCCGCATGTGAGCGGCCCCGCGAGGGCGCCTTCGATCACGGCTCGGTGTGGCGCTCGTTCCGCTGGTACGATCAGTACGAGGCGGTCCAGGTGGATTCGCTCATCAGCTTGATCAGCCATCTCTGCGACAGCCTCGGTGTGCCGCGCAAAGTTCCGGCGCGATTCCTGGACTACTACGGGGAGTCGCTGAAGGACTTTCAAGGCGTCATCGGTCACAGCATGGTGCGACCCGACAAGACCGATCCGCTCCCCGACGTGGATTTCTGGGAGAAGGTGGTAGCGGGATGCAACCTCGAGCCGGTTGGCGGTATCGCTGAGGCCGCCCCAGCGCGGTCGCAGGGCATGACGCCGGCCGAGATCGACACCCTCTTCGAGTCGAACGTGGAGGTGATCCTCGCGATGAATACGGCCGCGGGGAGCATGGTGAAGGGACTGATCCAGGAGCTCTGCCGCGGTGATCGCGGCACCTACATCCAACTTCACGATCCGCGACCGGATGGTCACACCGTCTCCTTCGATTTCCTGCAGGGCGACCAGTCCCTGGTCGGCCGGATCGGGCGTGCGCTCGGCCTCACTGTCACCGCGGACCGGATCGAGGTGCCTGGAGCATGAAAAAGTTCCTGATCATCCTGGGCGTGGTCTCAGTGCTCCTGCTGGTCGGCTTTACCTATGTATCGGCACGATTCATCGACCGCGGGAAGATTGCCCAGCTCCAGACGGAACAGGCGCAGCTGACCAGGCAGCGGGATTCCATCCTGGCGTTCGCCCGCACCCGCGACTCGCTGCAGGCCATCCTGGCGGACTCGGTGCAGGTGCTCACCAGCCAGACCTCCGCGCTGCGCGATACGGTGCGGCAGCTGGAGAGCGCGCGGCAGGCTACCGTGCTCTCCATCCGCCGGCTGAGGCAGACATCGGAGCTCCAGGCCCGCGTCGCCGCGGTATTTCCGGAGGTCGCCCGGGCGTCGCGGTGGGGCGTCACCGAGCTCTACGATGACCGGGAAGGGGTAGCTCTGGAATACATATTTTTCCCGGCGTTCTTCGCCGAAACGTTCATGATCGATCACGAGAACGCCTTGAACTACAAGCAGCAGGTGGGCAAGCTCTCGACCCTGGACACCCTCAACACCCAGGTCATCGCGCTGAAGGACAGCGTCTTCGTCCTGGAGCGGCAGAAGAGCGCGGCATTTCGCACGGGATATGACAGCGCGTTCACGAAGTACGAGGCGCTCAACGCGGACTACATCGCTTACCTGAAGAATCCGAAGGTGGGGATCAAGTTCCCCGGCTGGCTGGCGCTCGTCGGCTCGGCGGCGGTCGGGGTGGTGGTCGGTTCGGCGATCAAGTAGCCGACGCCGCATGTCCTCGGCGACGCGCCTCCGGCGTCCCCCTCGCATGAAACCTGATGACCGAAACGGCGCCAAGGCGCCGGAAGACCGTCCGCTCCGCGTCCTCCTGATCGCGGCGTCCAACCGCCGCCAGTACGACTGCCCCGGCATCGACTCCAAGGCGCGCACGCTCATGTTCCGCCTGGCGGACCAGTTGCCGCAGGAATGGGAGATCGACCTCGAAGATCTCGGCAACGTCTGGAACCGGGAACAGATCCGCACCTGCAACGCCTGCGTCTCGACCTCCATGGCCCTCTGCGTCTGGCCCTGCAACTGCTACAAGAAGCACAGCTGGGGCCAGCCCGACCTGATGTGGAACCTCGATCTCTATGCCCGGCTCGACCTGGCCGACGCCTGGGCGTTCATTACGCCGGTCAACTGGTACGCGCCGAGCAGCAACCTCAAGGCCATGTTCGACCGGCTGGTCTGCATGAACGGCGGCAATCCGCGCGAGGACCTCATCGGGCACAAGAACCCCGAGCGCGCGATGGATCTCGAGCACTCGGCTCGGTGGGCGGAGCTGAGCGTCAACCATCTCGAGGGTCGCACCGCGGCGTTCTTCTGCTACGGCGACCGCGGCGGCGACGAGCTGGATGAGTCGGGGCGGCCGAAGATTCTCGAGCATCGCTCATGGTTCGACCCCCGCTCCGAGCCGTTCGATGACATGCGCGACGCGGTCGCCCCGCTGGTGTGGCAGTGCCGATACAGCGGGATCGAGGTGCCGAATGCCCTGTGGCGCCACACCGACCTCGGGGTGGACCGGAAATACAGCGACAATCAGGCCGAGCACATGACGGAACAGCCTGACGCCTTGCGCGACTTCGATGCGTGGGCAGAAGCGTTCGCGGCCTTCGTGAGGAAAAAGGGAAAGGTGAAGCCGGGTCGCTGGCGTGCCTACGGATACAAGGCGCCCTTCCACCTCTGGGAAAGTCTGCAGATCAAGTGGCGGGATCTGCGCCTCGCCCTGGGAAAGCCGAAGCCCGGCACTTCTCCCGCGATTCAGCAGGAGCGGAACCTGAACCGGGACACCGGGATTCTCTACAAGGAAGGTCTGGGGTCGAGGATTCGAAGGGACTGACAGGATCGGCAGAAGGCAGTACAATCTGAAGCTGTCACTTGTGCGGGACTACCCTGAGGTGACCATGAAACGCACGCTGAGTACGACGCTGCTGTTGGGCACGGTCGTCACGTTCCCGCTGGCCGGGCAGGCTCCGGCTTCAACTGAGCTCGACGGATGTTCCTTCATCTCCGGGGCCGACGTGCAGTCGGTGACGGGCGAGATGCTCGAACGGAGTCCCCGCCCGACGAATCGAGCGTACGGCACGGTTCAGACGTGGGGTTGCAACTACAAGAGTGCTGGGTGGACCGTCGAGACGCATGTCGAGACGGGGCGAAGCAAGGATGGCCTCGCCCTGTACCTGAAGGGGCTCGGCGCCACGGTCAAGCAGACGACCGAGAACGCGCTCAAGCCGGTGGCCGGCCTCGGCGACCAGGCGTGGTGGGGGCCGGTCAATCCCACCAACGGGATGCTCCACGTGGTGCGGGGCACAGACGTGATCTGGGTCCAGACCTACGGCAAGGGCGCTGGAGCAGGTACGCTCGAGAAAACCCGCGCGATCACGGAAAAAGTGCTCGAGGGTTACAAGCGGGCTCGTCCATCATAGACGCGCCGGAAGTCTTCGGGTTTACGAACGCGCCCGGGGAAAGCTGACAATGCTGGCCATCGAGTCCGAAGCTTCAAGCAGGCTGTCGAACATTGCGGTCGCTGGGATACCTCGGCTCGAAAGGATATGGTATCCGCCGAGGGGTCGGGGAAGGCCCGTTCGGTGACCGTCGACGGGCTCGGCGTGTTCAATCGGGACAGATTGGAGGCTGGAGTCAACTATCTTTACGCTACGACGAACTCTCGAATCCCGGGCCTTCGCGTCCTTCCTCCCAATAGGGCCTCATGGCGCAACGACGGCCACGCTCCGACAAGACCTACCAAAACCCGCAGTCCGTGGGCTCCCTTTCAGCCGCCCTGAAAGTCTTCGATGCGCTCCGCGCCGCCGAGCGGGAGAAGCGCGACATCCGGATCGTCTTCACACTTTCCTGTTGGAGTGAATCGCGGGCATTGCGGGTGGCGTCGGTCCTCCGGCGCCGGCAGAACTGCCGGGTGACGCGGCTGCGCCAGGTCCGGGGAGGGACGCGGGACCGCTGGCACATCTATGGGTCGCTGGCCCCGGCCGTCTACTCGCTTACCGACCTCGAAGCGACCTGGACCTGGCTGCGCCGCGCGGCGGACAGACACCAGGTATCCCTGGTGAGGATCGCCCTGGCTCGGGTGGCGAAGTGACAAAAGGGCCGGGCAGTGCCCGGCCCCTACTGCATCCCAACAACGCGAGCTCTTGCGTCTCTTCTCAGTCTGCTACCTGATTCACACTCCGTGCAAGGTCCCTCTCGCGCTGACGCGCGATCGGGACTAGGCGTTCGGGTTGTTGTCCCGCTCCACGTCCGGCAACGGGAAGCACCGCATGTCGCCGTAGTTCCCGCCCTTGAGGTATGGCGTGCCAGCCGCCGGATTCAGCGGAAGGTCGAGCCGTTTCACGTCGTAGAAGTGCTGCGACTCGAGGAAGAACTCCCGCGACCGCTCCTCGATGACCTGGGTCAGGATCGCCGCCGGATCGCTGCTCGTGAAGTGCGGGAGACCGGCCGCGTCGTGCAGCGCGTTGATGATGTCCACCGCCGCCGAGCCACCATTCACCTCGGCGATGATCAGCTGCGCCTCGGTGTAGCTCGCCAGCCGGATCGGCTGGTCCAGCGAAGTGTATTTCTTCTGCAGCCGGAGCGGCGTCAGGTTGTCACTGCCCGCGCCACCCGGAACCTCCACCTGGACCCGGGGATCCGGCACGCCCGCGAACGTAAGGCCTACGTACGCAGGCCCGACCGTGATCAGCGTTCCTACCCCATTGTACTGGTAGACCGAATTGTACGCGCGGGCCGACGCCCCCGACGTCTGGGCGAGGTGCTCGAACCCCTCGGGCACCAGCTGCGCGTCCGCCACCGCATCGGCTCCCCTGCCGAGATCGAGTCGGGCCCGCGCCCGGCCCACCAGCGCCAGGTTCCTGATCGTTTCGTCGCCGGCAGCTTCCGCCGCCGCGATCGCGCGAGTAAAGCGCTCTTCCGCCAGGGCCAGGACTTCGGCCTGGGTGAGCTCGGGGCCCGCGTCCACCGTCGCGCTGCAGAAGCCTTCGCCGAGCAGGAGATAGGAATACCCGGCATAGGCGGCGGCGGTCGCGATCAGCTCGGTCCGCCGTCCGGGATTGGACGGGTTCACTTCTTCGTCGGTCCAGCCCTCGAGCGAGGTGAGGATCTGGTCGGCATCGAAGCGGGCCGTCTGGATCGGCGTCAGCAGGCCCTCGTGGGTGCCGCAGGGGAAGAGCGCGTAGTGGGTCCGCTCCTTATTCACCGACCGGCGGTCGAGCTGGAATGCCTCGGTGCTGGAAAGGTTGGAGTTGTCCATCTCGTCGGTGACCTGCGACGTCGTCACGATGTACTGGATGAAGGCGCACTCGAAATCACCGACGGCGCTCGACACCAGGAGCTCCGCGCTCTCCGGTCCCTGCAGGGTCCCCGATTCCACCCGGTCGCCCGGGTCGAACTCGAGCAGGTCGTTGACGCATCCCGTCGCGGCTCCTGCCGCCATGGCGAGGCCCAATCGCGCCGCGATCCGGAGCCCCGACCCATTCACAAATCTCTGGTACATGTCGCGGTCTCCTAGAAAGTGAGCTTGATCGAGGTGACGAACTGGGCCAGCTGCGGCGTGAACGTCTGGTTGCTCTTGTCGAACTGGTTGGTGACCCAGAAGGTCTCCGGGTCGAGCGAGGTCCAGTCGCTCCAGGTAAAGAGGTTCCGTCCCGACAGGGTGATGGACGCGGCGCTCGCGCCGATCGCCCGGGTCCAGGACGCCGGCACCTGCCACGCCGCCGAGATTTCCCGCAGCTTGGCGAAGCTGGCGGGCTGCACCGCGTACGACGTGACGTTGAGGCCGGACTGGAACTCGGCGGCCTCGGTGGCACTCCGCGGGTGGTAGTAGTCGAGGCAGGTCGCGAAGATGCCGCAGCGAATCACCCGGTCGTTGTCGCCGTGGTATACGTCGAGGCGGAAGTCGACCAGCCCGTAGAGCGTGAGCGACTTGAAAATGGTGAGCGTCGCCATGAAGGATCCGATGTCGCGCGGATCGGAGCGCCCGAGGAACACGTCGGGCGCCTCGTCGCAGGAAATGCCTTGCCCGCTCGGCTTGCCGCTGGGGGAGCCGGCGTCACACAGCACATTCTGCGCGATGCCATCGGCGTCGAGATCGGCGCTGATGACCTTCCGGCCGAACCAGCTGCCGGCCGGCAACCCGACCTGGTGGTGCAGGACGATGGACGGCGTGTCCATGTTGGACGGCACCACGATCGTGCTGCCGAGCTCCCCGAGGTCGAGGACCTTGTTGTCGTTGCGGGCCCAGTTGAGCCCGAAGTCGAGATGGGTGTTCTCGGTGTTGATCGCGGAGAACCGAAGCCCCAGCTCGAAGCCCTTGTTCTGCAGGGCGCCGATGTTGACGAACTGGTTGCCGGGGAATCCCAGTGACGGCGCCAGGACCCGCGAAAGAATGGCATCCTTGGTCTTCTTGTTGTACCAGGTCGCGTCGATGCCGAGCCGCGACTTGAACAGGCTGGCCTCGAATCCCAGCTCGAGCTCCTGGCCCCGCTCCGGCTTCAAGTCGGGGTTGCCGAGGAACTCCGGGCTGACGCCCGGCTTGCCCCCGCCGATCGTGACGGCCTGATAGCTCTGGATGGCGGAGAAGACCTCGGGCTGCTTGCCGGATTCGCCGAATGCGCCGCGGAGCCGGAACTGATCGATCCAGTCGATACCCCAGAAATTCTCGTCGCTCACCACCCAGCTCGCGCTGACCTTGGGGTACGCGACGAGCTGGATGTCGGAGCCGAACGCCGAGTTGTTGTCGACCCGCACGGCCGCGGTGAGGAAGCGGCGGTCCTTCCAGGAGAGCTGCTCCTGGAGGTAGGTCCCGACGGTGGTGTTCTTGACGAAGTTGTCGCTGCCGAAGGTGATGGCCGTGGCAGAGAGATCGCTCACCAGCGGCGCCGGGAACTGCTCGCCGTTGGCCTGGATCACCTGGGTCTGCCGGCTGTAGATCTGGCCGCCGATGGACGTCGCGAGCTTCATCTCTTTGCCGAGGTTCGCGGTGGCGGTCGCCCCGTAATCCGCGGTGACGTAGGTGACCGCGTTGCTGGCCGAGGCCTTGGCGCCGGCCGCCTGCTGGGGCGGCAGGAAGTCGAGCCACCGCGTGTCGTTCGGCAGGTAGTCGAAGTTCTGTTCCTGGGTCTGGTCGAGGCCCATGATGAGGCGGTGACTGAACCAGGACGCGGGCCGGTGGTTGAGCTGAATGCTGCCGGTGAACCGGTTCACGGTCTGCCACGCCTCGTACAGCTCGGCTACCTCCGGCGTGAAGGCGAGGAACCCGCGGGTCGGCCCGTCCTTGAGCAACGGGAATCCGAGCACCGAATTGAAGAGGAAGCCGAAGCCGATGTCGTTGGCCAGGTCGGTGCGGCCCCGGACGAATCCCAGGCTCGCGTTGGCGTCGAACTTGTCGCTCGGCGCGATGCCGAGGTTGGCGCGAATGGTGTAGCGGGAGAGCTCGTTCCGGCGGTCGACGCCGTCATCGTGATCGTAGGTGGAGCTCAGCATGTAGTTGAGCTGCCGGGCGCCGCCGCTGATCGAGCCGGAGAGTGACCGGATGTGACCGGTCCGGAAGGGCGGAATGCCGCGCGCTTCCTGGTCCGCGTAGAGGTCCTGGAAGGCCAGCTGGCCGTTGTCGTCGAGGTAGTAGTTGGGCTCGATCCGTTCATGCGCGTTCTGAAATTGCTGCAGGCCGCCCCGGACGTTGAACTCGTACTTGGTCTTTCCCGGGTTCCCGCGCTTGGTGATGATCTGGATGACGCCGCTCGCGGCCTCGGTGCCGTAGAGCGTGGCGGCGGCGGGTCCCCGGATCACCTGGATCGACTCGATGTCCTCGGGACTGAAGTCGTTGAGCCGGGAGATGATGCCGGAGTCGTAGCCCTGGCTCTTGGGTCCGCTGGCCACGTCGTTGTTGACGCGGACGCCGTCGACGTAGAGCAGGGGCTGGTCGCTCAGTGAGAGCGAGCCCTGGCCGCGGATGGTGATGCGCGGTCCGCCGCCCACGGTGCCGGTACCGGGAACGATGGAGACGCCGGCGGCCTTGCCGTTGAGCAGGTTGGTGAGGTCGCGGGCGGGCGCGAAGTCCTGGAACTCGGTGGCGTTGATGGTAGCGACCGAGTTGCCGATCTCGCGCTTCTGCGCGGCGACCGCGGTACCGGTTACGACCAGCTCCTCGAGGTTGATCGCCGAGGGCGAGAGGTCGATCCGGACGTCGGACGTCGCGGCGGTGACGGCCTGGGTCTTGGGTCCGAAGCCGATCGCAGTAATCCGGAGGGTGACGTCCCCGTCGGGGGCGTTCTCCAGCCGGAAGCGGCCGACTCCGTCGGTGGAGGTCCGGACGGTCCCGCCGACGACGGAGATGACTGCCCCGGCGACGCCCTTGCCCCGTTCATCGAACACGGTGCCGGTGATCGTCCGGACCGGGATGGCGGTGCCGGGCGGGATGATTGCATGGGCCGGGCTGGGTATCGCAGCCGTCGCGATCAACCAGACGACCAGGGCCGCGACTGACCACTTGGGTGAGTCCATGGCGCTTTCCTTGGAGCTAGGTGGGAAGGCTGTCCTGCATCGACCTGTCTCTACTGTACACCATTCTGTATACCGTACGGTAGGCCCTTCGTTGTGTTCCATGATTGGAACAAAGCCAATTTGCTGTACCAGGCCGCGCGAATACCTTGTCGGCGCGTGAAATTGTCCTGCCGTCGGATTAATCGGGTTTTTCGATCTGGACCGCAACCCCCACCTTGACTGGGTGGAACTTCCTGTGCGGCTACCGGCCTCGGTTCGGGATCCTCAGACCTTCGCCATCATTGGCGCGGCGATGGAGGTGCATCGGGTACTCGGTCCCGGATTTCTGGAAGGGGTGTACCAGGAGGCGCTCGGTGTGGAGTTCACCCTCCAGGGCATTCAGCATGCAACGGAAGTTGAATTCCCGGTCTGCTACAAGGGCTCGACACTCGAAAGGAGGTTCCGAGCCGATGTCGTCTGCAACAACTCGATCATCGTCGAGGTCAAGGCGGTCGACGCGCTGGGACGGAACGACGAGCACCAGCTGATCAATTACCTCAAGGTAACCGGAATGGCCCGGGGATTGATCATCAATTTTGGAGCGCGATCGCTGGAGGTGCGAAGGCTCGTGCTCTAGCCTGATTTGCGCGAAGGCGAGCATCCATACAGCCGCCCACAGATTCACACAGATTTACGCGATTGTCACCGATTGGTCCTTGGCATTCATGGTCATCGCCAACAAGGCACAATCCGACTTTTTGTAAAAACACGCCGGTCGATTACGAGCTACGGAACTCGACTGGTGTGCTGTTCACACAAATCAGTTCGGAGCTTGCCATGCCGGGGGATGGCCCCAATGCAGGGAGTAATCGGTGACCATCCCGTAAATCGGAATCTGTGGACGGCTGTATGGATGCTCGCCGAGTACTTAAGCCTTGAGTGGCGTTGACACCCCGAGCTTGAACCCGTCCAGGTCGCGGAACTGGAACATCCGCGCACCCCACGGCCGATCTTCCGGCTCACTAAGGAGGGTCCCGCCGGCTGCCTTGATCCGCTCGGCGGCCGCGTCGACATCGGCCGCCGCCGCGACGTTGATCTGCAGGTAGAAGCCCTGTCCCTTGATCCGCTCCCAGCCGAGCTGGCCGTCATCCTGGTTGAGGACGATGCGGATGTCGCCGGCCTGGATGATCGCGCCGGCAACCTTGCCGTCGCGCTCGAAGGACATGGCGACCGTGAAGCCGAGGACGTCGGTATAGAAGCGGATCGAGGCGGCGACGTCCTTGCAGGTGATCGAGCAGCCGAGGGTGGTGGCGTTGAGAACCGTGGTCGTGGCGGTCATGGTGGTTCCGATGATGGTAGTCTGAAGTGGCAATGATAATGGGTACGGGTCAATCGTTCTTGAGCTCGACCACGATTACCTCGATCGGGGCGGGGCCGTGGTTCACGTCGCCATGCACCGTCCCGGGAGGATCCGCCGGAAGCCAGTAGGCCTGGCCCTGCTTCCAGTCGTAGCCGCCGACCTTCTCTCCCGCCTCATCGATCACGTCGAGGCTTCCCGACGTGAGCGCGATCACCGCGCGGCCGTGGTCGTGCCGGTGCAGGTTGAGTGGCTGATTGGGGAGGATGATCGTCTTCCACACCTTCAGGTGCTCGTTCTCGAATTGCAATTCCCGCCGCGTCGTGGCGTGGACCTGTCCGGATTCAGCCATCTGGTCCGCTCGGTGAAGAAGAGGTTCTGGAAGTTACCGTCGAGCCGTCCACCCCCGCTTCAACACGTCGAGCGCGTTGCCCCAGCAAATCCGCTCGACAATCGTGTCGTCCTGAAAGTGGTCCTGCAAGCCGGAAATGACCCGGGCGTAGCCTGAGGGCTCCTGCAGTCCCTCCAGAGCCGGCTTGATGAATCCATCCTGGTCGGAGCCGATGCCGATCGACTCGTAGGGTTGCCGGCCGGGGATGTCCTTCGCGACGTCCTGGATCCGTTCGACGTGCCGGATCACCAGGGCAATGGTGTCCTGGATGGTCTTCGGCGCTTTCATGCCCCGCGACATCCAGTGCTCGCTGGCAATCAATCCGATCACGCCCCGCCGCTCGGCGATCCGGCGGATGTGCTTGTCACGCAGGTTGTATTCCGCCCTCGCCACTCCATCGCAGGCCCCATGACTGGCCAGGACGGGTACCGTCTTCCCGGGATCGAGCTGATCCAGCAGGTCGAGCGTCGCGTCCATCGCGTCACGCGCCATGTGGGTCAGGTCGACCAGGATACCGTTCGCGACCATGCTGGTGATCAGCGCCCTGCCATACGCCGTCAATCCGTCCATCGGCTGGCGGAATAGCGCGTGATAGATCCAGTCCGGCAGGAACGGAACGGCAGGTGAGTTCCTGGCGACGGCGCGATAGAACAGGTGCGCGATCGTGATATACGCCACACCCGCGCGGGCCAGCCGCTCCACGTTGCGCCTGACGTCCGGCTCCAGGCCGAGGTGGAAGCCACCTTCCACGGCGTGGACCAGCGCGACGTCGCCATGATCTAGCGCCTGCTGCATCAACGCGGGTGACTTGGCGACGACGACCTTCTTGTTGAGGCCGGCGACATGCCGCTCGACGATGTCGATCTGCTCCATGAGGTCGTCCATGTAGTCGGCCTTCGGCGGCGCATTGTCGAACCGGATCTCGTCGAAGGGGTCGTACAGGACGGACAGCGCAACGCGGATGGGACTGGTGAGGAGCTTGTCGGCCGTGACGACCGGGGTATGGTCCTCGCCCTCGTAGTTGGCCGCCTCGCAGGCCGCATGGAGCACCGCGCGCTTGAACGAGTCGGTGAGGCCTTCCGGGCGCCGCTCCGTCATCAGCCTCACCGTGCCGGCGTGGCTGGAAGTATCCGGGTCTCCCGCCAGGACGTGCATGGGGTAGTGGGAATGGAGATCGATAATTCGCATGGCGGGTGCACATCTGGTCGCGGCGCGTGGCCACGAGTATAGCCCACATCCGACGTGACCGCGCCCGGTGGCCGGTCCGAG
>DATEOL010000080.1:0-4734 GCA_035274025.1 Gemmatimonadales bacterium
TTCCCAGATGATGGCTGCCTTGTTGCGCCGGGTGGCGAGGTGGCGGTCAATGCAGTTGACCGAGACGTTGAGCTTGCCTCCGACGAACCACTTCGCGTACGGTGCGTCCCACTCGAGGACCTTCGACCATGGCGCGATCCAGTCGAGCTGGCGTGCCTCACCTTCCCAGAAGCCGAGCCGGTCGCGGGCGGCAGCCTCGTAGAGGTCGCGGGTTCCGTTAGCTTGCGCAGTGAAGTCGGGAGTCGGTGCGAAGCGCCGGTTCTCGTTGAGGAGGGTATCGATTTCATCTGTCATGATGGCAAGGTATCCTCGCAACCAGCCGTCCGGTATCGCGGAGTGCACCGTAGCGTCCGGGCAACGGGTGTGGCGTGCAACGCCAAGCCCTTGATAGCCTTGGGCGATTTTCGTGGCACCGGTTTCGCCTTTGTGATGTGCAATGGCTATTTCGTCCTCAACCGAGCGTGTGCTCAACGCACCTGAAACCCTGGGACTCGATACCCGGGCGCCGTTCCGCCAGGAGGCGGTTGCGATGCTCGACGAGCTTCCCGAGGGCCTGGGCCGCCTTGTGGTGGACCTCGACCGGACCAACCGGGTCGATTCCGCGGGGCTCGGCGCCCTCATGCTGGTCCAGCGCCGCGCCGCGGAACGCCGGCAGATCGTGGCCCTCCGCAACGCGAGCGATGAGATCCGCTTCCTGCTGGCGCTCACCAAACTCAGCGACCTCTTCGAAATAGAGAGCTGACGGACCGCCCGACGGCCTGACCGTCGGACCGTACGCTCCCCTATCTTTGCGGCGTGCCACTCCTCGCCGCCACCGGGATCGAGCGTTCCTTCGGGAGCGCGAGGGTTCTCCGGGGCGTCGATATCGCCGTCGAGCCTGGCACCCTGCAGCTGATTCTTGGTCCCAACGGGGCGGGGAAGACCACGCTCCTCCGGATTCTTGCGGGACTCACCCGTCCATCGGCGGGGCGTGTCGTCCTCGACGGCAGCTCCCTTCGTGAATCGCCCGCGCTCCGCGGCCGGATCGGGTTCCTCTCGCACCAGAGTCTCCTCTACGACGACCTGACGCCGCTCGAGAATCTCGAGTTCGCGGCGCGACTCTATGAGATCGCCGCGCCGCGGGAGGCCGCGCGGAAGGCCATCGAATCGGTGGGCCTCACCGACCGGATGAACGACCCGGTCAGGAGACTCTCGCGCGGAATGGTGCAGCGGGTGGCCATCGCGCGGGCGCTGATCCACGAGCCTTCGGTGCTGCTCCTCGATGAGCCCTTTACGGGGCTCGATCCCCGCGCCGCGGCCCGGCTGGTGGAATTGCTCTCCGCGCGGCTCGCCACCCATTGCGGTGTGGTCCTGGTGACCCATTCGCCCGCGGACGCCTGGTCGATCGCCTCGCGGGTCGGGCTGCTGGTGCGGGGCAAGTGGGTCATCGACGAGGCGCGGCCGGCGGACCTGCAGGCGTTCATGTCGCGCGCGTCGGGGGCATTCGGTGATTGATCTCCTTCGCCACGGGCTCGCCATCGCGGCGAAGGATCTCCGGGTCGAGCTTCGAAGCCGGACGGCCCTGGTCACCGCCATCGCCTTCGCGGCGCTGGTGCTGGTGATCTTCAACTTCGCGCGCGACCCGGCGGGAGCGCGGACCATCGACCTCGCGCCCAGCATCCTCTGGGTGACGATCACCTTCGCGTCGATGCTGACCTTCAATCGGGCGTTCGCCCTGGAGAAGGAGAACGCGGCGCTGGACGGAATCCTCCTCTCGCCGATGCCGCGGGGCGCCCTCTTCCTCGGGAAGTACCTGGCGAATCTGGCCTTCGTCGCGACGGTGACCGCCATCACGCTTCCGCTCTTCGTCCTCTTCTTCAACGTTTCGCTGGGCGGCGCCCTTCCGGGACTGCTCGCGGTCGCGGTCCTCGCGATCGCGGGATTCGTCGCGGTGGGAACGGTGTTTTCCGCGATGGCGGTGCGGACCCGCTTCGCCGAGCTGATGCTGCCGGTCCTGCTGCTCCCGTTCCTGGTCCCGCCCATCATGGCCGCAGTCCAGGTCACCTCCCGGCTCCTCGCGGGCCGTCCGTTGTTGGAGCAGGCGGCCTGGCTTAAGATCCTCGGCGTCTACGACGTGGTTTTCCTCACCCTCTCGGCGATGATCTTCCCCGCGCTGGTCGACGAATGACGGAGCACCAGCAGAGTCGCGCGATGGACCGGATCAAGGCGGCCGCGACCGTGCGTCGTGGCCTGATCACCACCGCGATCGGCCTGGTCGGACTCGCCGCGACGATCGTGCTGGTCCAGCTCTATACCCCGACCGAGGCCCGGCAGGGCCTGGCCCAGAAGATCTTCTACCTCCACGCGCCCACCGCCTGGTCGACGCTGCTTGCGTTCTCGCTGTGCGGCCTCGCGGGCGGACTGTATCTCTGGCTCCGGGACCCCAGGCTCGACGTGTTCGCGGAATCCTCAGCCGAGGTCGGCCTGGTGTTCGCCGCGATGATGCTGTCGACCGGGCCGCTCTGGGGGAAGCCGATCTGGGGCACCTTCTGGCAGTGGGAGCCCCGGCTGACGCTGACCCTCCTCGAGGTTTTCCTGTTCATCGGCTACCGCGCGCTCCGCGGAGCCATCGTGGATCCGTCCGAACGCGCCCGCTACAGCGCGATCGTCGGCCTGCTCGGCCTCGCGCTGGTGCCTTTCGTGCACCTGAGCGTGTACCTGTTCCGCACGATTCATCCGCAGCCGATCGTGCTCAAGCCGAGCGCGCCGTCGCTGCCGTGGGAAATGCTGCGGACGCTTTTTTTCTCGCTGGCGGTCTTTACGGTCTTGTATCTGGGGTTTGTGACGGCGCGATACGGACTGGGATTGCTTCGGCAGTCGAGGAGCACTGAACATGCAGACTAGCGTGCCAGCCAATGGCGGCTACATGGTCGCGGCGTATGTCATCGTTTCGCTCATTGTCCTGCTGTATGCGTGGAGCCTTGCCCGCCGGATACATCGCGAGCTGCGGGACAGCTAGCGATCTGGCGATCAGTTGCTGGCTCGGTGGATCATTCGATCGCCAGATGGTCAGGCGGTCACGACGGCCGCCGCGCTTTCCAGTCCAAGCTCGCGTACCGAGATCTCCCTCATCTCGACCTTCCGAACCTTGCCGGTAACGGTCAGGGGAAATCCGTCACAGAACCTGAAATAGCGCGGGATCTTGAAGCTGGCGATCTGCCCGCGACAGTAGGCCCGAATCTCCTCTTCCGTCGCGGTCTTTCCTTCCTTGCAGCGCACCCAGGCGCACAGCTCTTCGCCGTACTTCACGTCGGGGACGCCGATCACCTGCACGTCGGCGATCGCGGGGTGGGTGTACAGGAATTCCTCGACCTCGCGGGGATAGATGTTCTCACCGCCCCGGATCACCATGTCCTTGATCCGGCCGATGATGTTCACGTAGCCGTCGTCCCGCATGACCGCGAGGTCGCCGGTGTGCATCCATCGCGCCGGGTCGATCGACGCGCGGGTCGCCGCGTCGTCATCCCAGTAGCCCAGCATGACGGAGTAGCCCCGGGTGCAGAGCTCGCCGGGCTGGGAGCGTCCGACGGTCCGCCCCGTTTCCGGATCGACGACCTTGCACTCGACATGGGGATGCACGGCACCGACGGTCGCCGTCCGGTGCTCGAGGTCATCGTCTGCGAGCGACTGGAAGGAGACCGGTGAGGTCTCGGTCATGCCGTAGCAGATCGTGAGGTCCCTCGCGTGCATCCGCTCGATTACCTGCTTCATCACTTCGACCGGGCAGGGGGAGCCCGCCATGATGCCGGTCCGGAGGCTGGTCAGGTCGAACCCCTGGAACTCGGGATGCTGGAGCTGGGCGATGAACATCGTCGGCACGCCGTACAGCGAAGTGCAGCGTTCTCCGGCAACGGCCTCGAGGGTGGCGCGGGGATCGAAGGCGACCTCGGGATAAATCACCGAAGCGCCGTGGGTCAACGCGGCAAGGTTTCCCATCACCATGCCGAAGCAGTGATAGAGCGGGACCGGGACACAGATCCGGTCCGCGGCGGAGTACCCGCACCCCATCCCCACGAAATAGCCGTTGTTGAGGATGTTGTGATGGGAGAGGGTTGCTCCCTTCGGCGCGCCGGTCGTGCCGGAGGTGTACTGGATGTTGATGGCCTCGTCGAAGTCGAGGGTCGCCTCGCGTTGCCGCACCTCCTCCGCCGTGCGGTGCGAGGCCCTCGCGAGGAAATCCAGCCAGGCGGTCATTCGCTCGGCACCCTCGCCCAGCAGCACCACCGAGCGAAGCTGGGGAAGCTCGGCACGCACTTCCTCGAGCATCGACACGTAGTCGGTGGTGCGAAACGCCCGCGCCGCGACGAGCACGGACACACCCGACTTGCCGAGCGCGTAGCGCAGCTCGTGCCGGCGGTACGCCGGATTCACGTTGACGAGGATCGCGCCTATCCGCGCCGTGGCGTACTGGACGATCAGCCACTCGGCGCAGTTGCCGGCCCAGATGCCCACCCGGTCGCCCTTCGCGACCCCAAGGTCGAGGAAGGCACGGGCGCAGGCCTCGACCCGCTCCCACAGCTCGCCATAGGTGAGACGAATCCCCTGATGACGGCTGACCAGTGCCAGCGCGGAAGGATTCCGCCCGGTCGTGAGTTCGAGCTGCCGCCCGATGGTCACGCCGAGCAACGGAGTTGTGGATGCCCCGGAAGCGTAGCTGGATGTCATTGGGAATCTCGCGGTCGCGGGCCGGGCATT
>DATEOL010000081.1:0-6321 GCA_035274025.1 Gemmatimonadales bacterium
CGAACGCCCGGCGCGCGATGTTGTTAGTCGTGTGCATGGGTGTCGGTCCTCAGAAGCCGATGTTGATGCGGAAGATGAACGAACGTGGCTGCCCTTCCTGCACGAAGTTGTAGGGCGACGCGTCCTGAGTGATGCCGGCCGGCGTGGAGAGCTCGGGATCCCAGCTGGTGAAGTCGGTCCAGAGCGCCAGGTTGCGGCCCGTCAGGGTCACCGCGGCAGTACGGCCACGGAGGAACTTCACCCACGACGCCGGCAGGTCGTACGTCAGCGACAGCTCACGAAGCCGCACGAACGAGGCATCCTCGGCGAAACCGCCGAAGGCCGCCGGTCCGGCCACGGCGCGCGCCTGGTCGAACAGGCTCGCGTTCGGGTCGTTCAGCTCGCGGCAGTTCTGGATGAACGCGCACTGGAACAGGCCGTTGATGTTGTGGCTGACGTAACCGCCCTTGTAGTCGAGGGCGCCCAGCAGCCGGAGCCGGTTCTGGAAGAACCCGAACGATGACGTGATGCCCAGGGTCTTGGTCGGCACGGTGCTGCCCAGGAAGACCGCGGTGTCGGTCACGACCACTTCGTTCGGCTCGATGACCCCGTTGCCGTTGGCGTCGTCGAAGCTCTTGAGGTCGGGCCACCACTGACCGAACAGCGGGTAGCCCGGCGCGTTGCGGTAGCCGAAGCCGGTGAGCGGCGGAATGCCCGGCGCCAGCTCCTCGAGGCGGTTCTTATTGGTCGCGAACTCGGCCCCGAAGTCCCAGGTGAAGGAGCGGCCTTCGAAGATCCGGGCCATCGCCGACACTTCAACACCCTTGTTGGTCACGGTACCGATGTTCTCGACCTGCGTCGCCACGGCACCCAGAGACCCGGGGAGCTCCCGGTTAATCAGGGCGTCAGTGGTCTTCTTGTCGTAATACGTGAATTCAAGGGTAATCCTGTCGCGCCAGAGCGAGGCGTCGAAACCAGTCTCGATTTCGGCCGACCGCTCAGGCTTGACCGCGGTATTGCCGAGACCGCCGATCGTGGCACCAGGAATTGCGCCCTGGCCGAAGATCACCGCCGGGATCGGGGTCAGGTACGTGATCGCTGCCAGCGCGCCCGGCTGCTGACCGGACTGGCCGTAGGCACCGCGGAGGCGGAAGCTGTTGAGGAAGCTGGCCTCGGTGTTCTCGAGGGCCATCCAGGAGAAGGACACCTTGGGATAGGTGGCCGAGCGGTTCTCCTGACCGAAAGCGCTGTTCCGGTCGATGCGGACGGCACCGGTCAGGAAGAAGCGCTCCTTGTAGCTGAACTGCTGCTCGATGTAGGTGCCCAGGGTCCGGAACTCCGTGGTCTGCTCGCTCGAGTTCTTGACCGCGGCGCCGGTGAAGGTCTCGCCGCCGGGAGGGAGGACAGTGCCGCTGTTCAGCGTGGTCTTGACGACGTCCTTGTTGAACTGGCCGCCGATGGAGGTCTTCGAACCGATTTGCTGGGTCAGCTTGAAGGTCGCCGTCGCCCCGACCTCGGCCGAGATCTTGTTTCCGACGAAACGGTTGAGAGAGCGGATGCCCTGGTCATTGCCGCAGAACGGACAGGCTTCGCCGTTCCGGGCCAGCTCTTCGTCACGGTAGCCGAGGTAATCGAGGCCGGCCGTGGCGCGGGCAGTGAGCCAGTTGAGCGGCCGGTAGTTGAACGTCGCGCTCGGAGTGAAGTGGTCGCTCTTCCGGTAGACCGTGTGGGAGAGACCGTAGGCCGGATCCGCGAAGCCCCACGGTGCTTCCAGGCGGGGATCGGCGGAGCCGAGGATCGCCGAGCCGATGACGCCTTCGAGGTTGTCACCGGTCTGGGGAATCAGGTTGTTGTTGTAGACGTAGCCCAGGGAGAAGTTGACGTCCGCGCGGCTGCCGAGCGTCGCGCCCACGTTGCTGCGCAGGTTGATCTTCTGCAGGGTGCTGGGATTCTTCTGGTATTCGGGGATGTCGTCGACGCCCCGCAGCTCCTTCAGCAGGTTGACCGAGGCGATGGGCATCTTGATCTGGCCCATCTGGTCTTCGTACTCGGCCGCGAAAAAGTAGCGCGCCGCGTCGGTGCCGCCGGACACCTGGGTGCCGAGCTGGTAGCGATAGCCGTCGCGCCGGGGCGTGTAATCCGTCTCGTTGAAGACGTCGCGGATGTAGAGCTTCTCGATCTGGCAGGTCCCCTGCGCCTGCTGCCACGGAAGGCAGGTGCCGTCATTGCCCACCGCCTTCGAGTAGTAAAGCTTTGGATAGTCGGTGACATCCTTCACCGCGCCGTATTCGCCGTATACCTGCCAGCGCGGCGGACCAGCCTTGCCCTTCTTGGTGGTCACCCGGATCACGCCGTTGGCGGCCTGGGTGCCGTAGAGGGTCGCAGCCGACGGACCCTTGACGATTTCGATGCTCTCGATTTCCTCGGGGTTCAGGTCGTTGAGGAACGAGGGAGAGCCGCCGCCGACATATATCGAGAGCGGAACGCCGCGCTCACTGACGCGGACGCCGTCGATGTAAAGCAGCGGGTCGTTGGAGAGCGAAGCCGAGCTGAGGCCGCGGACCCGGATACGTGAGCCCGCGCCGGGGGTGCCGTCGTTGGCGAGCACGGTCACGCCGGCCACGCGGCCGCCACCGAGTACATCGGTGAGGTTCGCAACCGGGGCGGTTTCGGCCAGCTTGCCGGCATCGATCCGGCTCACGGCGTTGCCCAGCTCGCGGGTCAGCTGCTCACCCGCGGCGGTCGTGACGATTTCTTCGAGGGCGAAGGGCACCGCGCGGAGGGCCCAGTCGACCGTCGTGGCCTGCCCGGCGGTCAGGGTGGCCGCCCGGGTTATGGAGGCAAATCCCAGCGCCACGACACGGAGCTCGACGTTGCCTACGCTCGAGGTCTTGAGGGTGTAGGTCCCCTGGGCGTTGGTCACGGCGCCTACCGCGGTGCCGATGACCTGAACCCGAGCACCTGCGATAGGCTGGTTGGTTCCCTGATCGGTCACCCGTCCGGAGACGGTGGCCTGCTGTGCCAAAAGCGGTGGTGCAAGGAATACGACTCCGGCCAGGGCCGACCAGAGCATCCTGCGGTTCAAAAGCGATCGCATGCCTGCCTCACTGAGAGGAGCCATCATGGAACTGCACCCCGACTGGCGTCGGAGCCTCGCGGAATTTCGGAAATGTTTGCGGGCACGAAATTGTATACAGGTGAACTTACTCTATAGCATAATGTTTGGCACGCAAGGGGTCGCCCTTAACCCACCGTGACTTAGCCGCATCCGGAGCCCCCTTTGTTCCAAATAGGCGCATGACGCGAACCGTGCCTGATGCCGCCATGACCCACCCCGCTTCCCGCTGCCAGCGTCCCGCCTCTCCCGTGTGGCATCCCTGATGCAGAAGCGTCAGCTACAGACAGGGCGATCGAAGGGAGACTCCGCCCATGATCCAGCCCGACGCACGGAGCCGATTCACCCCGGACGATGTCGCGCTGGTCCTTCGCCTCACCCCCCGGGCGGCGGACCACGAGGACTTCGACCGTCGACTCGACCGGCCCGAGCTTGCCCGCGAGTTGCCCGGTGCGCCGGTCCCCGGACCCTCCCCTTCCCTCTACTTCTATGTGCTGGTGCGCCAGTCGCTCCGCGAGCACGGCGTACTGGACCGCCGCGTCGCCGATTATTGCGCCGCCCTGCTCCGCGAATTTGGGGAACGGGACCGTGCCCAGCGCATCGCACCGGTGGACGACCACCGGCATCGGTACCTGATCGACATCGTCGCTGACGCGAGTACCGCGCAGGGCGACCGTCAATTCAGGGTGCTGGTGCACCTGGGCAATTACGCACTGTGGGTCGCCGGCGTTTACCCGCGCTGGATCTCGGCGCGGAGGGAGCGCCGGGGAGGGCCCGACCTCTCATATTATGACGCGATGGGAACGCGAGGATTCTCCGAAGCCTCGGACCACTGGATGGCCAGTCGGGTAGGACTGGATGATGTCTTCCGCACTGCCGCCGAGCATTTCAGCGACGTGCGCCACGCCCTCAACGATCTCAGCGCGAAACTGGCCGCATAACAACGCCCCAAAGCCCCAAGGCCCCAACGCCCCGACTGCTCCCGCGTGGTGAGGTCGTTCGGGGCTTTGGGGCCTTGGGGTCTTGGGGCTAGTTTTTTTCATGCTCACGATCAGCAACTTCATCGGAGGCAAGGACGTTCCGCCCTGCTCCGGTGATTACCTGGAGAAAGTCGAGCCGGCGACGGCGCAGGTCTTCGCTCGCGTCCCCCGGAGCGTCGCGGCCGACGTCGACGCCGCCGCGAAAGCCGCGCGGGATGCGTTTCCCGCCTGGTCCATCGCGCCCGCCGCGGAACGCGCCAGGATCCTGCTGCGCATCGCCGACCTCATCGACCGCGACCTCGACCCCCTCGCCGAGGCGGAATCGCGTGACACCGGCAAGCCGCTGGCGCTGGCGCGCCGCCTCGACATCCCGCGCGCGTCCGCGAACTTCCGTTTCTTCGCGACCGCGATCCTGCACACCCATACCGAGACCCACGCCACCGACACCATCGCGCTCAACTACACCCTGCGTCGTCCGCGCGGGGTCGTGGGATTGATCTCGCCCTGGAACCTTCCGCTCTACCTGTTGTCGTGGAAAATCGCGCCCGCGATTGCGACCGGTAACACCGCGGTCGCCAAGCCCTCGGAGCTCACACCGACAACGGCGTGGATGCTGGGCGCGATCTGTCGCGAAGCGGGACTGCCCGACGGTGTGCTCAACCTGGTGCACGGGCTGGGTGCCGAAGCCGGCACCGCCCTGGTGAGCCACCCCGACGTGAAGACGATTTCATTCACCGGCGGCACCAGGACCGGGGGCGACATTGCCCGGTCGGCCGCGCCCGCGTTCAAGAAGCTCACGCTGGAGATGGGCGGAAAGAATCCCACGCTGGTGTTCGGCGATGTGGATCTCGATGCGGTGGTGACCGAGGTCGTGCGCTCGAGCTTCACCAACCAGGGACAGATCTGTCTCTGCGGCTCGCGGATCCTGGTCGAGCGGAAGATTTACCAGCCCTTCCTGGAGAAATTCGTGGCCGCCACCCGGAGGCTCCGGGTCGGCGACCCGTCCGAGGCATCGACCGACCAGGGAGCGGTGGTCTCCGCGAGTCATCGTGAGAAGATCCTGGGCTACATCGAGCTCGCCAAGGAGGAAGGCGGGACGATCGAGTGCGGGGGCGGTGTGCCGTCGTCGCTTTCCGCGCGGGTTCGCGACGGGTTCTTCGTCGAGCCGACGGTGATCACCGGGCTGCCGATGGACTGCCGGGTGAATCAGGAGGAGATCTTCGGCCCCGTCGTGACGGTCATGCCCTTCGAGAGCGAGGATGAGGCCGCGGCGCTCGCGAATGACAGCACCTACGGACTCGCGGCGTCGCTCTGGACCGGGGACCTGACCCGGGCCCACCGGCTCGCGGACCGCATCGCCTGCGGAACCGTGTGGGTGAACTGCTGGCTCTTCCGCGACCTGCGAGTGCCGTTCGGCGGGATGCGCTCGAGCGGAGTGGGACGCGAGGGTGGCGAGGAAGCGCTGCGCTTTTTCACCGAGCCCAAGAACATCTGCCTAAAGTTCTGACCATGGATACCGTCGAGAGCACTCGAGCCCCCGAGCCGGTCGGCCCCTATCCGCACGCACGTCGCGCGGGGCAATTCCTGTTCGTGTCGGGGACCGGACCGCGAAAGCGCGGCTCCAGCGAAATCCCGCAGGGTTTCGAGGCCCAGTGTCGCGCGACGCTGGACAATATCGGCGCGATCCTGGCTGAGGGAGGCGCGACCTGGGATGATGTGGTGGACGTGACCGTGTTCCTCACCAACATGGACGCGGATTTCACGACGATGAATCGGATCTACGCGGAGTATTTCACGGGACAGCGGCCGGCGCGGACGACGGTCGAGGTGACGAAACTTCCAACGCCGATTTCCATCGAGATCAAGGCGATCGCCTGTCTCCCGTAACGGACCGGGCGCTCCCGGCCCCTACAAGCTTCGCAGGACCGCTCTCACCGGGCTCGCGTCGAATCCTTCCAGCTTGAGCGGGACGGCGATCAGCTCGTAGCGGCCGGCGAGAACATCCTTCAGTACCAATCCCTCCAGAATCGCCATGTCGTGTTTGAGGAAAGCGTGGTGCGCAGGCAGATCCTTCGAATCCTGAAGGTCGACGCTTGGTGTGTCGATCCCGATCAGTCGAACTCCCTGTTCGTGCAGGAAGTGGACCAGCTTCGGGGAAAGGCCGGCGAAGTCCGCGTTCCAGTTTTCTGGATCGGGAAAGGTCCCGGTGTAGATCAGGACCCGTTCATCGGTGATTGGGGGGAGCCC
>DATEOL010000082.1:0-6240 GCA_035274025.1 Gemmatimonadales bacterium
GAGACCTGCGAGACCTGCGAGACCTGCGAGACCTTTGAGACCTTGGAGACCTTGGAGACCTTCTCAGCACCGCGATGCCAGCCTCCGCGGCCATTCATGAAACGGGAGCAATCGCGCCGCGGCCTTCGCGTGATCGCAGCCCCCCGCTCGCATGGCCAGCAGCAAGTGCAGCCGGTGATTGCCCGGGTCCCACTTCATGGCCCGCTCCAGCACCGCGCGGGTCCGTCCTTCCTGCGTCGCAATCACCGCGATCAGCTGCATCGCGCTGGAGCCCACCAGCAGCAGCGATAGCGCGAACGCCGTCCAGGAGATTCCCCGCTTCGGCCGCTCCGGGAGCGGCCGGGCGAACACGACTCCGGTGTCGGGCAACAGGGCGCCGAGCGCTGCCAGCACGAAGAAAGTTGGCGGGGCAAGGAGCAGCACCGCGTCGAAGAGACCGGTCACGAACGTCGCCGAAAGGATCCCCAGCGCCGCCACCGCATACGGAGCGAACTCCGGATCGCGAACCCGCCGGAACGCGACCAGCGCGCTCGCGAGGCCGAACATGAGGAGCAGGGCCACGCCGATGATGCCGCGCTCGGTCAGTACCGCGATCCAGTCGCTGCTGGGCCAGGGATTGGTCGGGATCGGGTCCGCGCCGCTGAAGGAGGGATCTCCCGGCGTCGTCACCAGCGGGTATTTCACCATCCAGTTTCCCGGCCCGCTGCCGAACACGGGATCGCGCAGCACCAGCTTGAGGCTGTTCCGGTACTGGATCAGCCGGCCGTGTCCCGATCCCTCCTGGTAGTTCACCAACCCCGCGATCGAGTCCCGATAGGGAGACCCCGAGCGCCAGTCCAGGCTGTTCGGGACCAGGATTGCGGCCGCCGCTCCGATCGCGAGGCCCGCCACGACGATGCCGGTGCGTGCCCGCGCGATCGCCCCTGCCCGCACCCCGCGCCACGTGGCGATCGCCACCACGCCGAGCATCACGAACCCGGCGAGCCAGGCCGCGCGTGAACGGGTGAGGACCACCGCGATCGTCAACACGATCAGCGAGACGAGGCCGATCGCGGCGACCGCCTTCTTTCGCGCCGAGAGCGCCACCACGCCCGCGATGGGCATGGCGATCACCGCGAAGTGGGCCAGGAAGTTCCGGTTGCCGAAGGTCCCCCCGGGCGCGCGTTCTCCTCGCAGCAGCTCCCAGTGGAGTCCGTAGGCCTGCAGGAGTCCCGTGAGCGCGCCCGCGGTCGCCGCCAGTGCGAGTCCCACGACCACGGCCCATCCCAGCCCGTCGCGCCGGGCAGCGCGGGCCATCTGGAAGACCACCAGGCCACTGAAGGAAATGCCGAACGAGCGGAAGGCGAGCCAGTGATTGGTGGCGAACAGGGCGCTCACCCCGCTCCACACCACGTACAATCCGAGCAGCGTCTCCACCACCCCGGCATCCAGCTTCCGCCATCCCGGGAGCATCACGGCGAGGCCGAGGAGGGCAGTCGCGTGCAGCACCAGCTCCTTGGGGACCGCGTGGCGATCGAGGTCGAAGACCGGCGACGTCGTGACCACGAGGACGACGGCCAGCGCGCCCGCCACGAGCAGCGCGGTGAGGATGACGCCGGAACGGGTCGTGGCTGGGCCGGACATGGGGGCGGAGTCTAACTTTCCGACCCGACTCACGGGAGGCGCGGTGCGGGCAGCGGTCATGACCGGTGTGAAGCAGCCTTTCGAGCTGCGGGACGTGGAGCGGCGCGAGCCGGGGCCGGGACAGGTGCGGCTCCGGATCCGGGCCAGCGGGGTCTGCGGGACCGATACCCACGTCTGGCACGGCAGCTACATCAACATGCCGTTGCCCGCCGTCCTCGGCCACGAGCCGGTCGGGGTCGTCGAGGCTCTCGGACCCGGCGTGGTGGGACTCGCGCCCGGTGATCGGGTCGGGGTGGGATGGGTCCAGCGGGGCTGTGGCAAGTGCATCCACTGCGCCCGCGCGCGCGAAGTGTATTGTCCCGATCCGGTGACTTGGGAGCACAACGGGGGCGGTTTCGCCCAGTACATGATCGTCGAGGCACCGGGCTGCGTGAAGATTCCGGACGGGCTCGACTGGCAGAACGCGGCGCCGATGTTCTGCGCGGGGTTTACCGTGATGAGCGGCTACCGCAACGGGAACCCGAAACCCGGGGATCGTGTTGCGATCCTGGGGACCGGGGGACTCGGGCATCTCGCCCTCCAGATCGCGAAGACGATGGGGCATGAGGTCATCGCGATCACCAACGCGGAGGACAAGCGCGAATCGCTGAAACGCCTGGGCGCCGACGAGGTGCTGGTTGTGGACCAGCATGCCGGACGGGACCTCAAGGCCATCGGCGGGGCGGACCTGATCCTGGCGACGTCCAATAATATGCAGCAGACGAGCCAGGTCCTGGGCGGGCTCCGCGACGAAGGGACCCTGGTGACGATGGCGGTCGCGGAAGAGACGTTTTCGGTCAAGCCTGTGCTTGCACTGACCAGGCAGTTTACGATCAAGGGGTCGGGCCAGAATGTGCGGGCCGACCTGATCGAGGTGCTCGACCTCGTGGCGACGGGCCGGATCACGCCCGTCCTCGAGGTGTACCGACTGGATGAGGTGAATACGGTGTTTGAACGGTTGGACCGTGGTGCGGTGCGCTACCGCGCCGTCTTCGACCTGGGGGATCAGGCGTGAGCGACGAGCCGGAAGCCGAAGGACCGGAGCCGGGGATGGCCCTGGTGATGACCGACGCTCCCGTCGAGATCGAGGTCGCGCCCATCGAGGATGAGCGGACCCCGGAGGGCATGGTCTGTCTCGGCACCACGCTTCGGGGCAAGCTGATCGCGCGCTGCGTCGTGTCCCCTGACATGTGGAGCCTGGTCGACCGCACCGGGATGCTGCGCGGGCCGGTCCCCCTGGCGTTGAGCGCGATCGAGGAAGACCCGGGTCTCCAGTGCCGGCTCTTCGCGGTGACCAGGCTGCCGCCCGAGGCCGAAGAGGAGGAGCGGGAGAACGAACCGTGGGCCGCGAGCGTTCCACGGTATGAGGATGTCGTGCACAGTGACGAGGAGGAGGAAGCGCCGCGGCAGGCCGCGGTGCTGCTCGGATTCATCGTGCGGTTCGAGAAGGATCGCAAGTTCAAGGACAGCCTGTCCGATGAAGCGGTAGATGTGTTGCGCAGGCTTGTTTCCGGTGATGTCTCCGAGGTCGTCGACAAGGTGCTCGGCGATTTGTTAGGTGGGGAGTAGAGCCCGGAGCTCCCAGAACCCAGAACCCGGAACTCAGATATCATGCCAAAGCCCCAGTATCCCTCAATCGCCGATCGCGGTTACTCCGATCCCTCTGCCCTCGTCAGCACCGAATGGGTCAGCGAACATCTCGTCGATCCCAAAATCCGACTGGTCGAGTCGGATGAGGATATCCTGCTCTACGACAGCGGCCACATTCCCGGCGCCGTCAAGCTCGACTGGATCGAGGACCTGAACGACCCGATCGTCCGGGACTATCTCGACAAGGACCGGCTCCAGGCCCTGTTGCGCGCCAAGGGAATCAACGACGACACCATTGTCGTGCTCTATGGCGACAAGAACAATTGGTGGGCGTGCTACGCGTTCTGGGTGTTGCGCCTCTTCGGCGTCGAGAACCTGCGGATCATGGATGGCGGGCGCGCGCTGTGGGAGAAAGAGGGGCGGCCCCTGGTCTCCGACAAGCAGTCGTATCCGGCCGGCAATATCAGCGTCGGCGCCCGGAACGACCGGAAGATCCGCGCCTTCCGCGACGAGGTCCTGGCCCACGTGAAGGGCTCGAAGGGCCCGCTGGTGGACGTCCGTTCGCCCGAGGAATTCCGCGGCGAGCGGCTGCACATGGTCGAGTATCCGAACGAGGGCGCAACCCGGGGCGGGCACATCCCCGGCGCCCGGAGTGTCCCGTGGGCCAAGGCGGTGAATCCCGAGACCCACACCTTCCGCCCTGCCTCCGAGCTTCGCCAGCTCTACGAGGGGGACAATGCGGTCAAGCCCGACGGCGATACCATCGTCTACTGCCGTATCGGCGAGCGGTCGTCCCACACGTGGTTCGTGTTGACCTACCTGCTCGGTCACAAGAACGTGCGGAACTACGATGGGTCGTGGACCGAGTGGGGGAACTCGGTTGGGGTGCCGATCGAGCGGCCATAACAACAATCAGAAATTGCATATTGCATATCTCAGAAGGAGAAGTGTTCCATGGGCGGGCACCACTTCTCCTTCTGAAATCTGAAATCTGCGCTCGCTGATTGCTTCTTCCCCAACGTCGCGAGCCTGCGGACCGTACCTATCCACTGACCACAAAAGGGAGAGTGTCGTGAGGTTCGTGCTGTCTGCAGTAGCCTTGCTGCTTTCCAGTCCGATTTCCGCCCAGACCAGCGCCGCTGCGGCACCTGATTCCTGGAAGATCGATCCCAACCACTCGACCCTGGCGTTCAAGATCCGGCACCTGGTGAGCACGGTCTCCGGCACCTTCCTCGAGTGGGGCGGGACGCTGCGTGCCGATCCGGCGAACCTCGCCGCCGGATCGGTCGACGTGACGATCCAGACCGCGAGCATCACGACCCGACACGACCGGCGCGACACCGATCTCCGGTCAGCCAACTTCTTCGACGCCGAGAACAATCCGACCATCAGCTTCAAGAGCACCAGCGTCGAAGTGCACGGCGAGATCCTTCGCATCACCGGCGACCTCACCATGCACGGCGTGACCCGGCCGGTGACGCTCGAGGGCCAGTACGCCGGTGCGATGGGGGCGGGTGCGCAACAGCGCATCGGCTTCTCCGCGAGCGGCAAGCTCAACCGGCTCGATTGGGGCATCGCCTGGAACCGCGCGGTCGAGGGCGGGGGAGTGCTGCTCGGCGACGAGGTTACGCTGGAGATCGCCATCTCGGCGGTACGGGCAGCCTCCTGAGCGACCTGGCGAGTTAGCGATCTCGCGATCTGGCGATCGTCTGGCACAATCGCCAGATCGCTGGACCACCCAGATCGCTAGATTCAGCCGCGCGATTATTTTTCCGGAATGACAATGACCGCCACAGGCACCGCTATCACGATGGAAGCCGGAACCCTGAATGTTCCGGACGATCCGATCATTCCCTTCATCGAGGGCGACGGCACCGGTCCCGACATCTGGCGCGCGTCGCAGCGCGTCTTCGATGCCGCGGTCGAGAAGGCCTACGGCGGCAGGAAGCGCATCGCCTGGACCGAGGTCCTCGCGGGAGAGAAGTCCAAGAACAAGCTGGACGACTGGCTTCCCGAGGACACCCTCACCTCGATCCGGAAGCACCTCGTCGCCATCAAGGGGCCGCTCACGACACCGGTCGGCGGCGGGATCAGGTCGCTCAACGTGGCCCTGCGCCAGCAGCTCGACCTCTATGCCTGCCTCAGGCCGGTGCGCTACTTCAGGGGCGTGCCCTCGCCGGTGAAGCAGCCCGAGCTGGTGGACATGGTGATCTTCCGCGAGAACACCGAGGACATCTACGCCGGCATCGAGTGGCAGGCCGAGAGCGACGAGGCCAAGAAGGTGATCGCCTTCCTCCAGAACGAGATGAAGGTGAAGAAGATCCGCTTCCCCGAGACCAGCGGCATCGGCATCAAGCCCGTCAGTTCGGAAGGCAGCGAGCGGCTGATCCGCGCCGCGCTCCAGTACGCCGTGGCGAACAAGCGTAAGAGCCTCACGCTGGTCCACAAGGGGAACATCATGAAGTTCACCGAGGGCGGCTTCCGCGACTGGGGCTATGAGGTGGCGCAGCGGGAGTTCGGCGGGACCGAGATCGACGGCGGACCGTGGTGTCGACTCCCGAATGGATTGATCGTGAAGGACGCGATCGCCGACGCCTTCCTGCAGCAGATCCTGCTGCGGCCGGCCGAATACGACGTGGTCGCCACGCTCAACCTCAACGGCGATTACCTGAGTGACGCGCTCGCCGCGCAGGTCGGCGGCATCGGCATCGCGCCCGGGGCCAACATCAATTACCTGACCGGGCACGCGATTTTCGAGGCGACCCACGGCACCGCGCCCAAGTACGCGGGCCAGGACAAGGTGAATCCGGGCTCCCTGATTCTCTCCGGCGAAATGATGTTCCGCTACATGGGGTGGAACGAGGCGGCCGACCGGATCATCGCGGCGCTCGACAAGACGATCGGCCAGAGGACGGTGACCTACGACTTCGCGCGTTTGATGGACGGTGCGAAGGAAGTGAAGACCAGCGAGTTTGCGACTGCGATGAT
>DATEOL010000083.1:0-4320 GCA_035274025.1 Gemmatimonadales bacterium
CTGGTCGAGACCGGGTGTCGCGTCACTGTCGTTCCTTCCCGGGCGACCGCTGAGGAAATCCGGGCGCTCAAGCCCGATGGCCTGTTCCTCTCCAACGGTCCGGGCGACCCTGCCGCTGTCGAGTACGTGATCCCCGAGATCCGGTCACTGGCCGACGGCGGGCTCCCCACCTTCGGCATCTGCCTGGGCCACCAACTCCTTGGTATTGCTTACGGTGGGCGTACGATCAAGCTCCCCTACGGTCATAGGGGGGGCAACCATCCCGTGAAGGACCTGCCGACCGGACGAGTGCTGATCACCTCGCAGAATCATGGATTTGCCGTAGAAGGCAGTGATTCCGGGGTGCCCGGCGCCCCCGATCTCGAGGTCACGCACCTCAATCTGAACGACGGAACCGTCGAAGGCCTTAGGCACAAAGCACTTCCGCTGTTTGCCGTCCAATACCACCCCGAAGCGTCTCCTGGCCCGCATGATGCCTACCCCCATTTTCAGGATTTCCTGGCGTCGATGGGGGGGCGGAAGGTGGAAAAGGCCGCAACCTCTTGACAGACAAGGGTTAAGCCCCTACGATAGCCTTGATCCTTTGAACCAATCGCAGGGCTGTCTCTTCAGCTGGGGGTCGAATGACCAAGGCAGATCTCGTGGAGCAGGTGACCGCGGCTATCGCGCGGACGTCCGGTCCCCTGATCTCGAAAAAGGACTGTGCGCGCGTTGTTGACCTGTTCCTGGATGCGATCAAGCTCGCGCTCAAGGAGCAGCGCAACATCGAAGTGCGTGGTTTTGGCACATTCAAGATCAGGCGGCGGAAGACCCGCATGGCGCGGAACCCTCGCACGGGGGAGCCGGTGGAGGTGGCCGCGCGGCCCGTCCCGGTATTCAAGCCCAGCAAGGAGTTGCGGGCCCTGGTCGCCGAGGAAACTGATGGGACCGAGGGCAGTGAGCTCGGTGGGCTGGGAAATCCTCTGCTCAGCTGAGGGCGTCCCCGCACGCGGGATGATATCGAGGGTCGGCGTTTGCCGGCCCTCGTTTGCTTCCACGCCCTTATAATCCCTGAGATGTCCGAAATCGCAGTCCTCCCAGTCCGGGTTCAACTCTTCGCGCGCTACGCGGAGCTCCTCGGCGCGAGCCAGGTGACCGTGCGCATTTCCGCGGGCGGTACAGTTGCTGATGTCGTTGACGGTGTCAGAGCACTGCCGGGCGGCGCGAGCTTGCCCGAGCGCATGCTGGTGGCTCACGGCGTCGACCAGGTGCGATACGACCACCGCGTTCAGGCAGACGACGAGTTTGCTCTTCTCCCTCCGATGTCGGGGGGATGAACGATGGCCCACCTTACGTCCTACCCGATTCAGCTGGATGCCCTGATCCATGCGGTGCTCTCACCGTCCCGCGGTGGAGTCGCGACCTTTCTCGGCATGGTTCGCGATCAGCACGCGGGACGGTCGGTGGTGGAGCTGGGCTACGAGGCGTATGGCCCGATGGCGGAAGCCGAATGTGCCCGGATCGTCGCGGAGGCCGAGACGAGGTGGCCAGTGCGGGTGGCGGTGCAGCATCGGGTAGGGACGCTCGTCATTGGCGATACTGCCGTTGCGATCGCGGCCGCGGGTGCCCATCGCGACGAGGCATTCGAGGCCTGCCGCTACGTCATCGAGGAGCTCAAGCGAAGGGTGCCGATCTGGAAGCGGGAGCGTTACAGCGATGGATCGGAGGCGTGGGTCGATCCCACCGCCCCCGGTGGAACGGTCCCCGCCATGACTCGGGCGCCGGAATGACCCACTCCGTGCGCGATGCGTTCGCGCGGCCGCTGGGCAGCCTGCGACTCTCGGTCACCGATCGCTGCAATCTCCGGTGCCGGTATTGCATGCCCGAGACGGACTACACCTGGCTTCCGCGCGAGTCGATCCTCACCTTCGAAGAGCTGACCAGGCTCACCCGGATTTTCGCCGGGCTGGGGGCGACGAAAGTGAGGCTCACCGGGGGTGAGCCACTGCTTCGGCAGGACCTCGATGTCCTGGTGCGATCCCTTCGCACCATCCCCCAGCTTACCGATGTCGCGCTCACCACGAACGGCGTGCTGCTGGCCCCCGCGGCCCGCGAGCTTCGCGCGGCGGGGCTTGATCGCGTCACGGTGAGCCTCGATACGCTGCGACCCGAGCGGCTGGTCTCCTTCGCGCGGAGCACGCGACACGCCGACATCGTCGCAGGCATTCGAGCCGCGCGGGACGCCGGCCTCGGTCCGGTCAAAATCAACAGTGTCGCCGTGCGCGGATTCAATGAGGACGAGATCGGCGATCTGCTCGAGTTCGCGCGTGCCGAGCAGGCCGAGCTGCGGTACATCGAGTACATGGATGTTGGCGGGGCCACGCAATGGAGTCCGGCCGACGTCATCTCGCGGGAGGAGATCCTGGCCCGCGTCGGAGCGCGCTTCGGTCCGCCCGCGCCGGTGCAGCGGGACAATGGATCGCATGCGCCGGCGGAACGCTACGTCCTTCCCGACGGTACCGTATTCGGAATCATCGCATCGGTCACCGCGCCGTTCTGCCGCGACTGTGACCGGAGCCGGATCACCGCCGATGGCACCTGGCTGCTCTGCCTCTACGCCGACGATGGCGTCGACCTGCGCGAGCCGCTTCGGGGTGGCGCAACGGACGCGGAGCTGGCCCGGATCATCGGCGAAGGGTGGTCCGCTCGACGTGATCGCGGCGCGGAAATGCGCGCGGCGAGCCCGGGCCGGGCTGCGCTGCACAGCCTCACCAGCCTTCGAGCCGACCCGCGGCGCGAAATGCACACGAGAGGAGGGTGACGGGTGGCGCTCCACGTGGCTCTCATCGAACCGCAGATCCCACCCAATACAGGGAACATCGCCCGGCTGTGTGCCGCGACCGATTCGAGCCTGCACCTGATCGGGCAGCTCGGCTTCTCGCTCGACGACCGCGAGCTCAAGCGCGCCGGTCTCGATTACTGGGAGCACGTCGACATCTGGCAGCATCCCGAGTGGCGTGAATTCCGGAACGCGATCAGTCGCGATCGCTGCCTCTACTTCTCCGCCAATGCGGAGAACTCTCTCTGGGACGCGGTGATTCCGACCAACGCGTGCCTGGTCTTCGGCAACGAAACCCAGGGGATGCCGGAGCGCATCCTGGACAAGCATCCCGAGCGCTGCTACCGGATCCCGATGGAAGGCCCGGTGCGCAGCCTCAACCTCGCCTCCGCGGTCAGCATCGTGCTGTACGAAGGTCTCCGTCAGAACCACTCGAGCGCCGGACCGAGGCATGCACCGAGGCATGCCCAGGAGTAGCGCCGGCGGGCTCGCTCTCGCCCTGCTCGTGGCCCCGCTCTCCGTGGGCGCCGCGCAGCAGCGATTGGTGCGACTCTACGACCAGCAGCAGGGACTACCCGCGCCGCAGGTCACCGCGCTGTCGCAGGGCGGTGCGGGTTTCCTCTGGATCGGGACGATCGCCGGGCTCATTCGCTATGACGGCAGCGAAATGCGGCCGTGGGGTCGCGCTGAAGTCTCAGGGGCGATTCGCGAAGTGCACGGACGCGCAGGCTTCGTCGTGGTCCGGGACGAGCGTGACGCCCTGTTCTCCGTACACCCGGCCGGACTGGTTCCGATCGCGGGTCCCGATGGGCGTCCCATCATCGGTGCGACGGCCACCTACCTCGAGGAAAATGGAATCCTCTGGGTCGCCTGGGCCGACCGCCTCGCGCGCCGCGACGAATCGGGCGTGTGGCGCGAGGTGCCGGCGCCGACGCTGGGCCGCGGCGATTCGTGGAACCTCATTCGCGCCGATCGCAACGTCGTCGTGCTCGGCTCGCGGCGCCGGCTCTGGCGCCGCGACGCCGAGGGGAAGGTCACGCCGCTGCTCACGCTCGACCAGCCGGCCGACGTGCTGATCCGCGGCCCGGACGACTTCATCGCAATCGGTGGACGCGATTCGATCCGACTGGTCCAGCGCTACGCCGGATCGGCGGACACGCTGCTCGTGCTGGGTGGCCGGCGGCCCGTTGCGGTCGCCGAGCGTGGCGGCTCGCTCTGGATCTCCACCGACCGCGGCCTGGTCATCCTCCGTCCCGGGGAACAGCCGGAAGTCCTCGAGGCATCGCGCGGGGTTCCCGGGGGTGGACCGCTGCTGGTCGATCGGGAAGAGTCGGTGTGGCTCGGCTCGGAGATCGGGCTCACCCAGTTCCCCGAGCCGGAGACCGTGATCTGGGGTGAGAACCAGGGCCTCCCATCGACGCGGGCCTCCCAGGTGGCGCTCGAAGGAGGCCAGGTCTGGATCGCGACTGACGGCGGTCTCGGCTATGTGGGCACCCGAATGA
>DATEOL010000084.1:0-9094 GCA_035274025.1 Gemmatimonadales bacterium
CGCCGGATGTGCAGAATTCCCACGGTTCCGGTGCTCTTCGGGTGGGTGCCGCCGCAAGCGGAGTAATCGAAATCGGGGACCGATACCACCCGGATCGGGCCGGAAACGGCCGGCGGCTTCCGGAGTGGTAGTCTGGCCAGCTCCTCCGCGGTCACGAATCGCGCATCGACCGGCCGGTCCTCCCAGATCACCTCATTCGTTCGTGACTCCGCCGCAAGAAGCTCGGCCTCGCCCGGGTCCCCCGCGAGATCGATGGTCGCCGACTCGGGCCCGAGATGGAACGAGACGGTCTTCAGGCCGAAGAGCTCCTCGAACGCGGCGGAGAGCAGATGCTGTCCATGGTGCTGCTGGATGTGATCGAACCGTCGGGGCCAGTCGACCTGACCGTGCACCATGTCGTCGTCGAGGATTCCATCGAGGGTGTGCCAGACGGTCCCTTCGTCATCGGCCTGGACGTCGACGACGCGGACTTCGTTGAGGAGTCCGCGATCGGCAGGCTGGCCGCCACCTTCGGGATAGAACGCCGAGCGGTCGAGCGCGACGGCGGATCGGCGGATCGGTGGATCGGCGGACACATCTTTGCGTGCGATGACGTGCGCCGAAAAGCCGCGGAGGTAAGGATCCAGGAAATACAGGCGTTCAGTCATGCCGGGAACGTAACGGCGGGAAGAGGGGAGGCAGACGTGGAAGGCTCCCGGCCTCCCGTCTTGACGGCTTCCCGCCCCAGTGCTACTGTAGTAGCACCTTGCTACTGGAGTAGCACCTTGGCCTCACCCTCCCGTTCCTCCCGCCCGGACCCGCTCGATGTGGGCCGCCGGGAACGCCAGATCATCGAGATCGTCTATGGCCTGGGCCGGGCGACGGTCGCCGACGTGCTGGCCCAGCTCCCCGACCCGCCCAGCTATTCCGCGGTGCGGGCGATGCTCAACAAGCTCGAAGACAAGGGCCACCTCAGTCACGAACAGGACGGGCCCCGGTTCGTATACGTCCCCGCCGTCCCCGCCGAGCGTGCCCGCAGCAGCGCGCTGCGGCAGGTGGTGAACGTGTTCTTCGGAGGGTCGGTGGAGCAGGCAGTGATGGCCCTGGTGAAGATGCCGGATGGCCGCATTCCCGATGAGCGCCTCGAGGCCCTCGCGCGCCGCATCCGGATGGAGAAGGAGGAAGGTCGATGATCACGAACGAGTGGTTGCTGGAGTCCGCTGCCCGCGCCGCGGGCGTGCTGGCCCTGACCGCGGTGCTGGTACGCACCGTGAGCCGGAGCAGCGCCTCGCTCCGTCATCTCGCCTGGGCCATCGCGCTCGGCGGCGTCATCATTGTGCCCCTGCTTTCGCGCGTCCTGCCATTCCGGCTCGCGGTGCTCCCCGCCGCACCGATCATGGCGGTCCGCGAGGACGCGACGCCGGCTCCGGTCGCCCTGCCCAAGCAGGAGATCAAGCAGGAGGAGCTCAACGACAATGAGCCGGTGCCGGCGGCGGTCGAGCCCGCGCTCACGCCTATCCCTAAGCGGATTTCCTGGGCCTCACTGCTGCCGGTGATCTGGCTGGTTGGCGCTGGCGCGCTGTTGCTCCGTCTCGCAGCCGGCTTCTGGGCGCTGAGCACGATCACGCGTCGCGGCCGCTCGCTGGAGAACACCGACTGGACCGACGTCCTCGACCGCACCCGCGCCTGGATGGACGTACGGGACCGTCCCCTCCTCCTGGTGAGCGAGCGGGTCGCGATGCCCTGCACCTCGGGGTGGAGGCGGCCGGTCATCATCCTGCCGGAAGCCGCGCTCGAGTGGGAAGACGAGCGCCGCGAAATGGTCCTGCTCCATGAGCTCGCCCACATTCGCCGGGGCGACATCCTCTGGCACCTCATCGCCGAGGTCGCGGTGGCGGTGCACTGGTTCAACCCGTTCGTCTGGGCCGCGGCGCGCGCGATGCGTGCCGATGCCGAGCGCGCCGCCGATGACCTCGTGGTGGGCGCCGGTGCCACGCCGTCGGATTACGCGGCCCACCTTCTCGACATCGTCCGCGGTTCGCCCGCGCGGCGCGAGCCCGCTTCGGTGGTGCCCTTCGCGCAGCGGTCCGAGTTCGAGGGACGTCTCCTCGCGATCCTGGAGTCCAAGGGAGTTACCATGCCGACACCTCGCGCCTCGCTGCTGACCGCGGCGCTGGCCATCGCCGCCGTCCTGCCGGTTGCCGCGCTGAGCGCTGCCCGTCCCCAGCCCGTATTCGCCTCCGTGGATGAGACCGAGACCATGACGGAGGTCCAGAGGCACAGCACCACCACGACGAAGAGCACCCGGGAGAGCACGCTGCTGCTGGTGAACACCCTCACCGACTCGGTAGTGCAGGTACGCACGGCGGCGGTGGAAGCGCTGGGCGGACTCAAGGACACGATGGCGGTTCGCGCCCTGATCGACGTGCTCAAGCGTGACGCCGACGCCGGGGTGCGTCGCGCCGCCGCGTGGGCACTGGGCGAGCTGGAGGATGCCCGCGCCGTCCCGGCCCTGTCCGATGCGCTCCGCACCGACACCGACGCCGAGGTCCGCCGCAACGCGGCGCAGTCGCTCGGCTCGATCGAGGATGCCCGCGCCGTGCCCGCGCTCAGCGAGGCCATCCGGCGCGACAAGGACCCCACGGTCCGGAGGGCGATCGTCGATGCCCTGAGCAGCATCGAGGACCCGGCCTCCGCCACCGTCCTCTTCCCGGTTCTCAAGGACAGTGATCCCGAGATGCGGCGCGCAGCCGCGGATGCCCTGGGCTCGATCGAGAACGTCAACTCGGTGGAGGAGCTGATGCCGCTGGTGCGCGACGAATCGAAGGAAGTCCGGCGCGCCGCCGTTGGTGCCCTGGGATCGATCGAGGACAAGCGGGCCCTGCCCGCGCTGGCCCGTGCCCTCGGCGACACCGACGTCGAAGTGCGCCGCGCCGCGGCCGACGCGATCGGGAGCCTCAACGAGGTGCACAGCGCGCCGCCCGAGCTGATCCGGGCACTGCGCGACGAGGACGCGGAAGTCCGCCGCCACGCGGTGAACGCGCTCAGCAACATCGATGACCCGGTCGGCGTGGCACCGCTCGCGGCGCTGCTCAAGGATCAGGACGTGGAGATCCGCCGCGCCGCGGCCGAGGCGCTGGAAGACATCGAAGACGTCAACGCGACCCGCGCGCTCCGCGAGGCCCTGCGCGACGAGGATCCCGAGGTGCGCCGCATCGCGGCGAAGGCGCTCGGGAACCGTTCGAGATGAGAACGCTCCTCGCGGCGCTCGCGGTGCTTCTCGCGCCCGCGAAGCTCCTGGCCCAGAGCGGGACGCAGGACCAGGCGAAGGCCCTGCTCGACGGGATGCGGGGCGCCAACCCGATGCAGTGCGAGCTGGCGCTCCAGGGCATGAACAACTGGTGGAACAATGGGCCCGAGCCGGGACGGGATGCCGGCGCCTGGATGGTGATCCGCTACGCCGCGCACCGCGATGTGCAGGCGGGCAGCGTCCAGATGCTGGCGACGGCGCTGCGGGACACCGACTCGTGCGTGCGTCGCGTCGCCGCCAGGCTGCTGGGAAAAAGCGAGCTTCCCGCGGCACGGGCCCGACTGATCGAGGCCACCAGGGATGCCGACCCGGTGATGCGCCGGCTCGGCGCGACCGGGCTCGGCTACATGAGCGACAAGTCGGTTACCCGAGACCTGGTGCGGATGCTGGATGACCGCGACCCGAGTGTGCGGGCCGCGGCGGCGTGGGCGATCGGGGCCGTTCAATAACTGCAAGGGCAGATTCCAGATTTCAGATCTCAGAAGTAGAAGTGTTGTGGTGCCCGCGGCAATACACCTCTACTTCTGAGATCTGAAATCTGAGATCTGCCCTTGCAGCTACCTCTGGCCGACGACACCTTTCACCGCCGCGAAGATCTTCTCGCTGTCGTAGCCGATTCCCCGCTTGAAGACGATCTCGACCTTCTCCACGTCGGCGATGCGAGTCGTCGGGTCACCGTTCACCACGATCAGGTCCGCCTGCTTGCCCGCCGCGATCGAGCCGATCCGATCCTGTCGTCCCAGGTAGGTGGCGCCGTTGAGCGTCCCGATCCGGATCGCCTCGAGCGGCGTGAAGCCCGCCTCCACCAGCAGCTCGATCGCCCGCTGGTTCGAGTACCCCGCCACCACGCCGCCGTAGCCGGTCGGATCGGTCCCCGCCACCAGCAGTCCGCCGGCCTTCGCGAAGGCCAGCTCCATCGCCATCGCCTTGGGGAAGAGCTTCGCGTAGGGGGACCGCATGTTCCCGGCGATCAGGCTGAACTGGCGGAGATACTGGTCGCGCGCTTCCGGGATCATCGCGTCGAGCACCTTGTCCGGCGCGCGGGGCCGCCCCGGCGTGAAGGTCTCGAACACCGTCAGGGTCGACGTGAGCGCGACGCCCTTGGCGATCAGGTGCTTCACCAGATCCTGGAAGGGGGCGCCGTTCAGGTCGACATCGATGAGCGACTGGTTCGCGCTGGGCGGACAGCGGTCGGGCTGCTTGTTCGCCACGAAATCGGTGCTCGCGAGGAAGCCGTGCTCCAGGTTGTCGATGCCAAGGTCCGCCGCCTCGCGATAGGTGACGGAACAGAGGTGACCGGTCACCTTGAGCTTCCGGGCGTGCGCGGCCGCGACTGCCGCCCCCAGCTCGGCGCGCGAGATCTGCATGTACGCCTTGTAGGACGTGGCGCCCTCACCGGCCCAGTACTCCACCATCTTCGTCGCGTCTTCCACTCCGCGGAGCGCCTTCACCTGCGCGATCGGCAGCCCCGGACCGTTCAGGTAGGGCGCCGTCACGTCGATGTCAGGTCCGGGGAGCATCCCGGCTTCGATGTTCTGCTTGAGGCCGAGGTCGGCATATCCCTGCATGTTGCCGGCGGTGCGGATCGTCGTGGCTCCACCCGCGAGATAGAGCCGCGGGAAACTGAACCCGTGCCAGGGATAGGTGCCCCCGCCCGAGGGGTAGTACATGTGCTCGTGCACCATCACGTAGCCGGGCATGACCGTTCGGCCGGCGAGGTCGAGCACGGTCGCTCTGGCCGGCGGCTGGGTCGACGCGGCGTCACCGACGGCCGAGATTTTCCCCTGTGAGATGACGAGGGTCTGCCCGGTCTTTGCCGGGGCGCCGGTGCCGTCGATGACGCGCACGTTGGTGAGGGCGACGGTGGTCGCGGCGACGCGCACGAAGGGACGGAGCTGCGGGGTCACCGAATCCTGGAGCAGCGTGGCAAGCAGGAGGAGCATGTGGTTGCGGGTCGAAGAGGGTCGAAGGGGGTGGAAGCGCGTCGCCCCTAGAATAACCGAGATCAACGCGCTTCGACCCCCTCCGACCCTCCTCGACCCGTAAGTAGCGCCATGGCGGCCCGGCGCAGTATTCTAATGATTGGGGGAGGACCACTTCCGGAATCGTGTCAGAAATCCAGGAACGACTTCAAGCGCAATTGGCTGACCGATACCGGTTCGAGCGAGAGCTCGGACGGGGCGGCATGGCCACGGTCTACCTGGCCCGCGACATCAGGCATGACCGCGAAGTCGCCATCAAGGTCCTCGATCCGGACATCGCGGTCTCGATCGGTGGCGAGCGTTTCGAGCGTGAAATCAAGCTCGCCGCCAGGCTCCAGCACCCCCACATCCTCGGCCTCTACGACTCCGGGGCGGCGGACAATCTCCTCTTCTATGTAATGCCCTTCGTAAAGGGCGAGTCACTCCGTGACCGGCTCGACCGCGAAGGCCAGCTCCCCATCGAAGACGCCCTCCAGATCACGTTGGAGGTGGCGGATGCGCTGGGGCACGCCCATTCGCACAACATCGTGCATCGCGACGTCAAGCCGGAAAACATTCTCCTGTCCAATGGCCATGCCCTGGTGGCCGATTTCGGCATCGCCAAGGCGGCAGCCGAGGGGACGGCACAGAAGCTGACCCAGACCGGCATGGCCGTGGGTACGCCGGTCTACATGTCCCCGGAGCAGTCGAGCGGCGACGTGGTGGGACCGACCGCCGACCTCTACAGCCTGGGCTGCATGCTGTACGAAATGCTGGCCGGCGAGCCGCCCTTCACCGCCAAGAGCGCGATGGCCCTCATGGCCCGGCACGCGATGGAGAGCGTGCCGAGCATCCGGATCGTACGGCAGACGGTTCCCGAGGAAATCGAGGACGCGATCTTCGCCGCGATGGCAAAGGTTCCGGCCGACCGTCCCCAGACCGCGGCGCAGTTCTCCGAGATGCTGGGGATGGGGTATGGAATGGGCACCACGACGGCGCGTCGCGCGGCGATTCGCGCGACGGCGACGCGCCGGGTGCCCACGATGGCGAACCAGCAGTATCAGCCGGAGGTCCTTCCGTGGTACCGGAGGAAGGCCGTGATGGCGGGCGGCGCGGTTCTGGTTGCCGCGCTCCTGGGCTTGGGCATCTGGCAGTTCGGACCGTGGAAGAAGGGCGGCGCGGCGGCGGCTTCGGGCGGACTCGATCCGCACAGCGTGGCGGTCCTCTATTTCGAGGACCTGAGCCGGGATAAGAGCCTGGGCTTCCTGGCGGACGGCCTCACTGAGGCATTGATCAGCACGCTCGGACAGGTCCAGGGTCTTTCCGTGATTTCCAAGGGCGGCGTCCAGACCTATCGAGGCACGCCGCTCTCGACCGACAGCCTCGCGCGGGTGTTGCGCACCGGCACCGTGATTTCCGGGACCATCGAGCCCGATGGCAGCGACAAACTGCGGGTCAACGTCCGATTGATCGACGGAAACAGCGGCGCCGACTTCCAGCGGGCGGGCCTGACGGAGCCGGCCCAGGATTTCCTCGCGGTGCGTGATTCGCTGGCGCAGGAGGTGGCACGACTCATTCGCAAACGGTTGGGTGAGGAGATCAGGCTCCGCGAACAGCGCGCGAACACCCGGAATGTCGAGGCCTGGGCGCTGGTGCAGCGGGCCGAGCAGCTGCGGAAATCCGGCGACGCTGCGATGGCCCAGAACGACACGGCCGCCATGAATCGCGCTTTCGGCCAGGCCGACTCGCTCCTTGGCATCGCGGAGAAGGCGGACGACCAGTGGCCCGATCCGATCGTGGCGCGTGCCTTCATCTCCTATCGCAGGTCGCGCTTCCCGGGGCTCGATCCGTATTCGGCCAAGGAATGGATTACCCAGGGAATGGCGCACGCTGGCCGGGCCCTGGCGTTGGACCCGGACAATCCCGATGCGCTCGAGGTTCGCGGCAACCTGCAGTATTGGACCTGGCTGCTGGGCCTCGAGCCGGACAACGCCAAGGCGCATGCCCTGCTCCTGAGTGCCAGAGCCGACCTCCAGAAGGCGACAGAGAGAAACCCGGCCCAGGCTGGAGCATGGGCCAGTCTCTCCCATTTGTACTACCAGACCGAAGACAACAGCCTGGTCGACGTGAACCTGGCCGCGCGCAATGCGCTCAACGCCGACGCGTTCCTGAGCAACGCCAGCGTGATCCTCAACCGGCTCTTCCTCTCATCGTGGGACCTGGGCCAGTTCCCTGATGCCGAGCGCTGGTGTCAGGAGCTGAATCGCCGATTCGCGGCCACCATGGATGCGGCGTTGTGTGACCTCTTCCTCGAGACCACCAGGGCGCGGGTCACCCCGGACGTCGCGCGGTCCTGGGTGCTCGCGGACTCGGTGACTGCGCGAGCGCCGGAATCAGAACGGCCGTTCCGCCGGATGTATTCCAGCATGCTGGTCGGCTGGGTCCTGGCGAGAGCGGGTCAGTTTGACAGCGCCCGCGCCGTCATCGAACGGTCCAAGGGCAATGCCGAGATCGACCCGACTCGCGACCTCACCCTGCTCGGCGCCTACGCCTATGCGCAGTTGGGTGACAAGGAGCAGGCGGTGAACATGCTCAAGGCGTACTTGTCGGCGAATGAGCGGCGCCGGAACACGTTCGCCGCTGATCCAGGCTGGCAGCTCCGCAGCGTAGCCGAAGATCCCGGCTTCAAGAGGTTAGTCACCGGATCGTAAGGTGTTGTCTTACAGCCTCTTAACCCCCAGTTCCCCCTGGGGGCTTGTGCAATTTGTTAACATGGCAGAATTTTGACGGTTGCAGCCTTAGGCCTCGAACTCCCCAGAAGAAATACTGCTGGCGGTTTCGCGCCTGCATGCTGTCCTCCAGGAGACTCCGGTATGCCTCGTTTTGGATTGAAGGGTTTTGCCCTGCTCGCCCTCATGTTGGCCGCTTGTGGTGGCGACGCGATCTCGCCTTCCAATAAGACCCCGACCTCTATCGCACCTCCAAAGCCATTGCCAACAGGCGAGGCTGCGGTCTGCACGGCGACTCAGATCACGAGTGACCTCACCAGTCTCATGGACGGACTTGTCCCGAACGACAACTCCACGCTGGGCAAGTTCCAATACGTGGAAACCCTCATGGGTTACAACAACCCGGACTCGACGGCCAAAGCGAGGGATTTCACGGTCAACACCATCATTGAATTCATCACCCTCAAGTACGGTCAGGCCTCGCCTGAGATCCAGGCGCAGTACGAGGCTGATTACGAGCAAGTCAAGGCGGAGCTTCTCTGCTTCGTGGGCCTCTTCACCATTCCGAGGGGCAACACCCCGAAGGTTGTCGTAACCACCAACCAGCTGATGGGGATCTGGTTCCCAGATGAATTTTGTCCCGAGGGAACCTGTAGCGGAATCAATGTCGCGCTCGACATCCTGACCGCGTGTACGTCTCCGGGGGTGCCGGCCGGGTGTACACCCGCTCCATTCGGTACCCTGCTCGACCTTTACGGGAACTATCTTAAGGTCACATTGAGCGGCGACACCGAGCACCAGAATCAGGATGTTGATGCCATCGTCGGCATTTGCGCGCCTACGGGAACCGAGGAAATCGCGGAGCAGCTCAGGATCCTGCACCAGGATGATGGCACGACGAATACCGAGGGACTGACGATCCTGGAGGGCGTGACCATTCCGCAGGAGCTGGATGACTTGCTGCTCTGCGACTCCCAACTCTTTTCGTCGAATGACACCGAGGAAGCCGCTCCGACCGGTATGTTCGCGCGGATGGTGAATCACCTTGCCGACCTGCTGCTCCCCGAGAAGGTCATGGCGACCAGGATGATGCTGGGCGGCCTCGGGATCGGCGG
>DATEOL010000085.1:0-5656 GCA_035274025.1 Gemmatimonadales bacterium
GAAGAGCGGAAGAAAAGCCCGGAGGCCGGCGCTCGCGGCGAGCGCGATACCTGTGGCGGCCCCCGCGAGCGTCTCGACCATGGGTCAGTCGGTGAGCACGAAGGTGACCTTCATGGTCACGCGATACTCGCCGATCTTGCCCTTCTCGACCGTGACCTTCTTTTCCTTGATCCAGGCGCCGCGAACGTTCTTGAGGGTCTTGTCGGCGCGTGCGATGCCCCTGGCAACGGCGTCGTCGAAGCCCTTGGTGGAAGCGGAGGTGATCTCGGTGACACGAGCGACTGACATGGGCGACTCCCTAAGGGTGAGAGTCCAATCTATGCCTCGCGTCGGGAATGTGTCAGCGTTCGAGGTGCAGGCGATGAATCACGCGATGGGCGAAAGGCGCGACGATCAGCGTCGCGACCCCGATGAACACGAGGCCGGCAAAGAGTGCGAAGAATCCGGCGAAAACCTTGCCCCCCGTCGTGACGATGGGGCTCACCTGGCCCATGCCACCGAGCAGCATGCAGGTATTGAGGAATGCGTCGAGCCAGCTGTAGTGCTCCGACCAGCGGAATCCGGCCATGCCCACGATCACGCTGAAGGCCACGAGTGCCAGTGCGACGCCCAGGTGGCCGAAGACCCGCTGGACGAAGGCGGGGAATGGGAGCATCGCATCACGACGGTGTTCGTACATGCGGGCCTCCGTCACGGGGACTTGGCGACCACGACCTCCCGTCCCAGCAGCTCTTCGAGCAAGTCCACCCGTCGTTCCGCGCCCCAGCATTCGAGCGTCAGGTTGCTTCGCTTGGTTCGGGGCACCAGGCCGATCCGCAGCCTCCGGTCGGTGAGCCTGGTCCGGATCTTCTCCACGACCGAGGTGTAGCCCCGGTCGAGTCCATCCGCGATCCGAAGCAGGGCGGCGAGCCGGCGCACGACGGCGCGATCCTCCTTCGACAGGGCGGCGAACTCCGGGTGCTTGCGGCTGGGCAGCTCCTGGCGGTGGTATCGCGCGATCAGCGCGACGAGGGGCCGCTCCCGCGCCGAGAGGGACAACCGCTCCGCGTGCATGATCAGCTCGTAGCTGTGGCGATTGCGCTTGCGGTAACTCACGAGTTGCCCGACGTCGTGCAGCAGCGCCGCCGTCTCGAGCAGCGGCCGCTCCGCCGCTTCCGCCTCGAGCGGCTCGGCGAGCCGGTCGAACAGCTCCAGCGAGAGGCGGCGCACCTGCTCGACGTGACGCATGTCGCACTGGCAGCGCTCCGCAAACTCGCGCGCGAGCCGCGTCGGATCCCGGCGTTCCGGCTTGTCCGCCCCGATCATCTCGAGCAGGAGGCCCTCGCGAAGACCGTACGCGCTGACCACCAGCTCGGGCGAATCGAGGAGGTCGAGCAGCTCGGCGGTGACGGCGAGACCGGCGAGGATGATGTCGGAACGTTGTGGATTGAGCCCCGGGACCTGGGACCGCTCTTCGCGGCTCATCGAGCCGAGCCACTCGAGCAGGTGCTCCACCTCTGCCGTCGTGACGTGCGTCCCGTGCACCGCGGTGACCGGAAGGTCGCGACGGGCCGCGGCGATGCGACCGAGATTGGTGAAGGAGCCGCCTGACCCCACGACCTGCGAGCCGCGCCAATCCTTCCACGCAGCTGACCTTCGCAGCTGTTTCGCCACCCTTTGCCGCAGCTGGAACACGGCGCGACGCGCGTTCCGCATTCCGTCGAGGTGCATCTCGGTGAGCCTGACCGCGCCCAGCGGAAGCGAGAGCGTGAGGTCGAGCACGCCACGGACGGCGCCGATGACCTCGAGGCTTCCTCCCCCGATGTCCGCGACGATGGTGCGCTGGTGATCGAGCCGGAAGTGGTGCGCGACCGAGCGGTACGAGAGACGGGCTTCGGTCCCGGGATCGATGATGGTGAGGGGGATGCCGAACCGGGTCTGCACCCGGTTGACGAATTCCTCACCATTCTCGGCCTCCCGAACCGCGGCGGTGGCGACGGCCGCGAGCCGGGTCACCCCGCGGCGCTTGCAGACTTCATGCATCCGCTCGAGAGCCCCAAGGGCGCGGCCGATCGCTTCCTCATCGAGCCGCCCCGTCGACGCGAGTCCCTGCGCCAGCCGGGGCTGATCCTTCACCTCGTCGACGACCGTGATCCCGAGCTTGGGATCCCAGTCGGCGACGAGCAGTCGAATGGAGTTGGACCCGACGTCGATGGCGCCAAGACGGAGCGGCGTGGCCGGAGGGCTGTCGATCATCGTCTCAGCGTCTCATCGTCTCATCGTCTCCGGCATCACGGGGAATCGCTCGCCTGAACGATACTAGGATTTTTCCCCGACGAAACGATGAGACGATGAGGCGATGAGACGTCGAGACTAGGCGCGCAGGGCGACCACCGGATCAACCCGAGTCGCCCGACGAGCCGGGAGGAGCGTGGCGAGCAGTCCCACGACCAGCAGGACCACACTCACCGCCGCGAGCGTGAGCGGGTCGCCGGGTTGGATGCCGTACGCAAGGCGCGCCAGTCCCCTGCCCAGCGCCAGTGCGCCGGCGATTCCCAGGAGAGTCCCGATGCCAAGCACGATCGCGGTCTGGCGCAGGACCATCGAGACGACATCCCGGCCCTCGGCGCCGAGCGCGAGCCGGATGCCGAACTCCTGGGTGCGTTCGCTCACCAGGTAGGAGAGCAGGCCGTAGATCCCGATCGCCGCGAGAAGGAGTGCCACGGCCGAGAGGGCGCCCAGCAGCACGGCGGCGGTCCGCCGCTGCTCACTGGACGCGGCGAATGCTTCGTCGACGGTCCGGATCAGGTAGGCCGGCTGGTCCGCATCCATCGTCACGATCGTGTTCCGGATCATCGGGAGCATCAGCTCGGGCCTGCCGGCAGTCTTCACCAGCAGGAAGAGCTGGTTGTTCCACTCCGCTTCCATCTGTCGCACCGGAACGAACACCTCGGGCGCGGGGTCGACGTCGAGTCCACGATTCCTCACGTCCTTCGCGACACCCACGATTTCGATCCACTGCCGCTCGTCGCCTTCGCCGAGCCGGATCCGATGACCGACGGGATCGGCTGAACCGAACAGGCGCTTCGCCGCCCGCTCATTCAGCACGGCGACGCGCGGAGCGGTCTCATGGTCGGTCGAGGTGAAGGCGCGGCCTCGGACCAGTGTGTAGCCGAGGGTCGCGAAGTAGCGCTCGGTCACGTTGGTGACGTCGACTTCCCTGACGTCGTTGGCCGCGCGGCTTTCCCCTTCCACTTCCACCGGCGCCGTGAATCCGTTGTCCGGCGGGAACTGGGTGCCCGCCGCGGCGCGCTCCACGCCCGGCACCCCTTCGAGCCGCGTCGCCAGGTCCTCGAAGAACGAGGCGACCTTCGCCCGGTCGTACCGCTCGCGGGGAAGCGAAAGGCGCATGGTGAGGATGCGCTCCCGGTCGAACCCGGGATCGATGGCCTGCAGTCTCGCGAAGCCGCGTACCAGGACGCCCGCCCCGGCAAGCAGGACCAGCGCGAGTGCCACTTCCATCACCGTGAACCCGTGGCGAAGGGAGCGGCCCTGGCGGCTCGTCGTGGCTCGACCGGTATCGGGCGTGAGGACATCCGACTGGGTTCCGCGGACGGCTCGCCACGCCGGTGTCAGGCCGAAGACCATCGCGGCGAGCGCTCCCAGCGCGAGCGCATATAGAAGGACGGCGCCGTTGATCGAGGGCTCGATCCCGGCGTTCACGACGCTGTCGGGCAGGAGACCGATTGAGGGCTTGAGGAGAAGGCGCGCGACCCCGATGCCAAGGAGGCAGCCCACCAAAGCCAGCAGGAGGCTCTCGGTGAGGAGCTGCCGGGCGATACGGGATGAGCCCGCCCCCAGCGCCCGACGGACCGCGATCTCGCGCGCGCGGCTGGCCGAGCGCGCCAGCATGAGACTGGCGATGTTGGCACACGCCATGAGCAGCACCAGTCCCACTGCTCCGAGGAGCACCATTCCCAACGTCCGGTAGTCACCCGTGGTGACCTCCGCCCAGGGCGTCACCGCGAGCGACCAGCCGGCGTATTCGGGGCGCTCTGCCGCGTACTGTCGCTCGGTCTCGGTGGCGACCCGGCCGAGCGCGATGTTGACGCTCGCGATGGTGGCGCCTTCCGCCATCCGCCCGATGATCGCGTATTGGCGCGCCTGGCGCGGAATCCGATGGGGGTCGATCCCCATGGGCACCCAGAGGTCCGTACCAAGCACCAGCAACTCCTGGGGCATGACGCCGGTAACCGTGTACGGGACCCCGTTCACCTGGACCGCGCGACCGATGATTGCTGAATCGGCCGCGAACCGGTTCTTCCACAGCCGGTAGCTCAGGATCGCGAGCGGTCCGCCGCCCGTAGTCTCTTCCCAGGAAAATCCCCTGCCGAGGTGCGGCTTCAGGCCGATCGTCGCGAAGGGGTCGCCCCACAGGAACGCGGTCGCGACTCGTTCGGGCCGGTCGCCGCCACTCAGGTTCCGGTTGCCGAGGTCGTACGCGAACACGCTCGCGAGACCTGTCTGCCGCGCGCGAATGTCCGCGAACTCGGGCGCTCCGATCGCTTCGATGTAGCGCCGCTCGGGATCGACGCTCGGGAAGGAGACGCCGACCGCCATGAGACGGCCGGGCTCAGGGAGGTCATACGGGCGCAGGACGATCCCGTCGACCAGGCTGAAGATCAGGGCGTTCGCGCCGATGCCGAGCGCGAGCGAGGACACGACGACGGCCGTGAAGCCGGGGCTGCGGCGAAGCGCGCGCCACGCGTAGCGAAGATCCTGAACCAGGGTGCCCATGGTCTTTCCCGGTGGATGAACGGGGGGAATCGGAACCGTGCGAATGTCCTCACCCTCACGACGGACGCTGGTCACGAGATCGCGAAGCGTCGAAGCCCAGAGTCTCCAGAGCCATGCACCGCCGCGCTTCCGTTCCGCGGCAATGCAGTCATCGAACAGGGTCAGCAGCTCGGCGGCCCACTCGGCCCTGAACTCGGGCGGATAGAGCCGGATCAGCGCCCGGTAGGCGCGACGGGACAGGCTGGCCGCGAGGCTCACGCGGTCCCCAGCTTGCCGAGCAGCCGCTTCTGTCGCGCACCGTCCACCAGTGCGGCCATGCGCCTCGCCTCCGCGCTGGCGACTCCGCGGCCGAGAGCGGTGATGCGGTAGTAGCGGCGGCGATCATCATCCTCGTCGCGAGCTGGCCTCCGGTTGCTCTCCTCGATCAGGCCGCTCTCCAGCATCCGCTTGATCGAGCCATAGAGCGTTCCCGGCCCCAGCATCACATCGCCCCCGGTGCGCTCGGCGACCTCGGCCCGGATCGCGTAGCCGTGTCGCTCGCCATCGGCGAGTGCCAGGAGGATCTGGAATTCGGAGGGCGGGAGGGGCAGGAAGCGCTGGACGCTGGCGGCGGAGTGCATGGATCCGGTCACTATATCGAGACTCGATATAGCAGACGCTGGGAGGGTCCAATTGGTTTCGTCGGATAAGGCGGATAAGGCGGATAAGGCGGATAAGGCGGATAGGGCGGACACCCTTCCCGAGATTCCCGCTGTGCTCCAATGTTGTAGGATGACGACTCTCCTCTCTCTCCTGCTCCTCGCGGGCCTGCATGGTCAGGGCAAGCCCGACGAAGAGCTGATCGCCCTGGTCCAGGCCTACCTCGGCAAGGACCTCCCGA
>DATEOL010000086.1:0-2814 GCA_035274025.1 Gemmatimonadales bacterium
CAGGGCGAATTCGTGATGCGCGCCGCTCTCGGCGCACCCCGCATGCGGCTGGTGCGCCAGCTGCTCACCGAAAGCCTCCTGCTCGCGGTGATCGGGGGCCTGCTCGGGCTCGTCGTCGCCATGGCGGGAGTGAAAGCATTCGTGGCACTCAGTCCGCCCGGTCTCCCGCGGGCGGGGGCGATCGAGGTCAACGCCAGTGCGTTCGCATTCGCGCTCGCCCTCGCGACCCTCACGGGACTCCTTGCCGGCCTCGTGCCCGCGCTCTACGCCGGACGCGCCGATCCGCGGCTCGGTCCCTCGCAGGCGACCCGCAACAGCACGGCGGGCCACCAGACCGCGCGCCGCGCGCTCGTCGTGGCCGAGGTGGCGCTGGCGCTCATGCTGCTGATCGGCGCGGGTCTCCTGCTCCGGAGCCTGCAGCGGCTCTTCTCGGTGGCACCGGGTTTCGACGCGTCGAACTTGCTCACGATGCAGGTCTTCGCCGCCGGCAACCGCTTCGACGACCAGGCGCAGCTCCAGCAGTTCTTCGATCGGGCCGCCAACGCGGTGCGCGAGGTGCCCGGCGTCGAAAGCGCGGCCTTCACCAGCCAGCTCCCGTTGAGCGGCGACTACGAGAAGTACGGCGTGCAATGGGAAGCGAATCCGGAGATCGCTCCCGATGAGGACACGAGTGTCTTCCGCTACGCGGTGAGCCCGGGCTGGTTCGACGCAATGCGGATTCCGCTCCGGAGGGGCCGGTTCCTCGACGCGAGGGATGAAACCGGGCCTCCGAACGTGGTCATCAATGAATCGCTGGCCCGTCGCCGTTTTCCCGGTGGGGATCCGATCGGGCAACGCCTCCACATGGGCGACGACAAGCAGCCATGGTACACGGTCGTGGGTGTCGTGGGCGACGTGAAGCAGGCCTCGCTCGCGGTCGAAGACGGTGACGCGATCTACATCGCGGCGCCGCAGTGGTACTTCCCCGATCGGGTGCGCTCCCTGGTGCTCCGGACCAGGACCGATCCGACCCTGCTCTTCTCCCAGGTGCAGAAGGCGATCTGGTCAGTCGACAAGGACCAGCCGGTCGCGCGCGTCGCGACCATGAGCCAGCTGGTCGCGATCTCGGCGGCGGAGCGCCGCTTCGCGTTGATCCTGTTCGAAGCGTTCGCGATCGTAGCGCTGGTACTCGCCGGGATCGGGATCTATGGCGTGCTGTCGGGAAGCGTCGCCGAGCGCACCCGGGAAATCGGCGTGCGCAGCGCGCTCGGCGCATCGCGGAGCGGGATCCTGTCGCTGATCCTGCGCCAGGGGCTGTCGCTGACCGGCGTGGGTGTGGTCCTGGGCCTGGTCGGAGCGTTCGCCGCGACGCGCGTCATCGAGACGCTGCTGTTCGGCGTCTCGCGACTCGATCCGGTGACGTATGGGGCTGTGGTGATTGTACTAGCCGGCACCGCGCTGGTAGCCTGCTGGCTGCCGGCGCGGAGGGCATCGCTGGTGGATCCCGTCATCACGCTCCGAGCCGAATAGGACCTCAGGACCTGAGGACCTCAGATCATTCAATCCGGATCGAGACCGGGTCGCTCGCGGGGAATGATTCCTCGATGGCTGCATCGAGTCGCTTTTCGGTGTTGATCCCCGGCTCGCCCAGATCATCGGGATTCGGACTCGGCAGCGCTCGCTTTCCGTCGTGCGGCGGCACGAGGGCGCGATGCCGCCGGTGCCAGATCAGCACACCCGCCGCCAGCCCGAGGGCCACTCCGATGAGGACGTTCCTGCCTAGCGCATTCCGTTTCACGTTTCCACCTGGCTCTCTCTGTTCCCACGATGCTACCTGAGCAGTACCTCGGCCACCGCATGAAAGTGCCATCACGTTCCGAGCCTGGCGGCCAGGCGTAAATCGCGAACCAGCGCTTCCACCCCACTCTTCCGGTCGGCCTCCGTGGGCATCCGGAGGATGGCGGACGGGTGCACCGTCGCGAGGGCGTGGGGCGCATGGGTCGAGGGAATGTCCTTCCCCCGATCCCTGGTAACCCGCACGTCCGGGCCGAGGAGGGCCTTCGTCGAGGTGGCGCCGAGGCAGACCAGGACCGCGGGCCTGACCACGCTGAGCTCAGCCAGGACCCACGGCCGGCAGGCCTCGACTTCGCGATCATCCGGCTTCTTGTGCCAGCGCCGCCAGCCTTTGGTTAGAAACTTGAAGTGCTTCACGACATTCGTGATGTAGATCTCGGCGAGCGGAATCCCCGCTCGATCGAGCGCTGAGCGCAGGACGCGACCTGCCGGACCCACGAACGGCTTGCCGGCGAGGTCTTCCTCGTTGCCGGGCTGTTCGCCGACCAGCATGATCGACGCCCGCTTCATGCCGTCGCCGAAGACGGCCTGCGTCGCGGGTTTGTAGAGCGGGCAGCCGCGGCAGGATCGCACCGCCACTCTCATCGCCGAGAGGGACAATCGGTCAGGGAGGAAGGGCTCGGCACCGGGGTAGGCAGCCATGCCGGGTAGTACAATCGGAGGGAGATCCGGGTTCTGGGTTCTTGAGTTCTGGGTGCAGTTCGCAGTTCAGGGTGCGCGTCCTGGGTGCTGCGTGCCTGGTGCTATGTGCCGGGCACTCCGCACCTGGGACTCAGGACGCAGCACCCCAGCACCCCAGCACCCAGAACGCGCACCCCGAACCCAGAACTGCACCCAGAACCCAAGAACCCAGAACCCGCGTATTTTCCCTCCATGCCGGAACGTCGCTACGACGACAGGGAAATGGCGGCCATTTTTCGCGCCGCGTCCGAAGGTCCCCAGCTCCCGACCCAGCGCGAGGTCTCGCCCGAGGAAGGCCTG
>DATEOL010000087.1:0-9287 GCA_035274025.1 Gemmatimonadales bacterium
TCGCCGGTCCGAAGAGATAGACCTTTCCCCGTCCGAGATTCGCAGTCGCCGCTGCCACGCCATCCTCCAGGTACGTCTGACCCCAGGCCCAGCCGCTCCGGAGCGGCGATGCGGTGGCGAACCACGCCACCGGCCGGACTCGGCCCGACACTTCCGCCGACTGGTCCACCCGGAACACCGGGCTCTCATCGAACATCACGATCGTGCTCGGCGTGAGACCCCAGGCCACCGGCACCGTCGTGTCGACCTGGGTCTCGAGCAACGACGCCGGCACGTAGAACTTTTCCCGGGGCAGGGCGCGCACCTTCCCCTCCGGCGTGCGCTCCATCAAGTGACTGGAGACGCCGAGGGCGAGGTGCCGAGCGAGGTTGAGGGCGGAGCTCCCGATCGTGATGACCCGGCCGCCGGCCTCGACGAATGCACGGATCTGCGGGACGGTCTTCTCGACCGTGGTTCGGCCGAGTCGCGCGCGGAACTCCACCGGAATCTCTTCCGGGGTCGGCATCCGCCCGAAGAAGCCGCCAGCCTGGGACTGACCGGTGGGATCGGTCGCCGGAATCGCCCCGTCAGGGAAAATCAGCACGTCATACTTCGAGGCGAGGTTCCCCTCATCGAGCATCGGTGGATAGACGACCTCGAAGGGAACCTCCATCTGCTCGAGCAGCCACCGGATCCAACCCGAGGGCATGCTGCCGCCATAGGTATCCCAAAGACCGAGTCGGGGCTGGTGCAGAGCGACGGCGGTGGAGGCGGTTGGGGCGGTTGCGGCGGTTAAGGCCTCGAAACGCAGGCCCTTTGTCTCCGCGAGATTCCTGAGAATCGCTTCCACGCCGTTCCCGTTCGGAATGATGAAGGAGCCAGGGGCGAGGTTTCCGGACGCCTCCGAGAGTCGGCTGACGGGCAGACCCGCCTTGAGCAGTCGTGAGACCGCGGTTATCGCGTCGTTGTAGTGCGGAGAAAGACTCCAGCCACTCGAGCCAGCCGCCGCAACCGCCCCAACCGCCTTAACCGCCCCAACCGCCTTAACCGCCCCCTCCGCCCCAACCGCCTCGAGCGGAGCCTGGACCGGCTCGAGGAGCCGATCGTACACCACCCCCATCTGCATCGCGAGTGTGTATCCCGCGTTGTCATACGGTGCCCGTGGAGGGCCGCCGGGATACGGGATGTCGTTCGGATAATCCTGCGGCTCCATCATGTCGAGCAGGTGCGACCGGAAGGCCTGCGCGGTCCTGATGACCCATGAACCCGCGGGATAGGACTTGCCGTTCGCACTGAATTCCGCGGTGGAACGGTGCACCTCGATGCCAGACTTGAGCAGTGCGTTGACGAACCTGGTCGCCGTCGGAAAGTCGGGCTGGCTTGCCGGGATCACATAGAGGCGGGGGTCACGCTGCGCGGGGTCGCGGAGATACTGGTCGAACAGCTTCCGATCGCCACCACCCCGGCTGGCGCCTTCCTTGGCGATCGCCGCCTTCGCCGCCTCGACCCGGCTCGGGCTCACGGTCCAGCTGTCTTCATTCCCCTTCCGGATCGCGTTCCGGCCCATCAGGTAGATGTCGTAGAGGAAATGCTCCCGGTAGCGCGAGGCCAGGTCGAGGATGGCGCGATTCGCCGTGATTTCGTACTCGATCGACTGACGGAATTTCCAGGGCTGCGGCTGGATCGGGTAGGGAAGGTCACCGGTCGAAAGTTGCCGGTCCGGGATGAACGGGATCTCCATCGGGGTCGGGCTGCCGATCGTCTCGGTCAGGATCCCGATCTGGTTGTGGAAGTACGCGGTGGTCCGGAGGCCGCCGTTCCACCAGGTCTGGTAGCCCGCGCCGTTCCGCATCACCACGCCCGGCTTTCCTTCCGCCGCGAAGCGGGTGTGCATCGCCGCGCCCACCAGGCTCAGCCCGTTGATCAGCAGCGGGTCGATGTTGTGGTTGTGCGGGTCGCGGAAGGGCGGGGCGAACATCACCGTCCCGGCCGGTCCGGTCTGGTGATGGTTGTACATGATCTGGGGGTACCATTCGCGGTACATCACCCGGCTCATGTTCTCGGACTCGGGCTGCGCGTTCAGGTAGAAGTCGCGGTTGTTGTCATGCCCGATGTACTTCTGGTAGAGCCGTGGAAGCCCTGCCATCGAACGGCTCTTGGGATCGCTGTTCCGCATGTACCACGACGACACCAGCTCCATCCCGTCGGGATTCGCCTGCACCACGAGCTGGATCACGTCGTCGAGGATGCGCCGCGTTTCCTCGTCGTTCCGGCTCAGCATCTGCCAGACGTGCTCCATCAGCTGGTGCGCGCCCAGCACCTCGGTTGCGTGGAGGCCCCCGTCGATCCACACTACCGCCTTGCCTTCACGCGCCAACGTCTGCGCCTGTGCATCCGTGAGTCCCTCCGCCCGGGACAGCTTTGCCGAGATCTCGCGGTAACGATCCAGTCGCGAGAAGTTCGAGGGACTGGTAATGATCGCCATCCACTGGTCGCGCCCTTCCGCCGTCTTTCCGATCGATACCAGGCGCATCCGGTCCGACTCGGCGTCGAGCTTCTTCCACCAGTCGGTGAGCTGGGTATAGGTCGCCAGCATGTAGTCGTCGCCGATCTCGAAGCCGAGCCCCTGCGTCGGCGTGGTGAGCCGCTGGGCGGAAAGGGGACCGGCGATGGAAACGAGCGAGAGCGCCAGGACGGCGCGGAATGAACCGGGCATGGATTGGCCTGTGAAGCGGGTCGCGAAAAAATTAACTTAAGGCACCTCGTGAAACCGGTCATGTCACGCACCCTGCTCGCGGTTCTGCTGCTCCTCGTTGCTGGATGTGGCGGCGGCAGTGGTGCGCCCGTCACACCCAGGGCGCCCCAGACCATCGTGCTCGTGTCGCTCGACGGGTTTCGCTGGGACTACCTCGACCGGCCCGAGGCATCGGGTCTTCGGGCCATCGCGGTGAGCGGCGTACACGCGCGCCAGATGGAGCCGATCTTCCCGACCGTCACCTTTCCCAACCACTACACGATCGTCACGGGACTCTGGGCCGAGCACCACGGCATCGTGGGAAATACGATGGTCGACCCGACGCTCGGCCGCTTCACCATTTCCGATTCGATCGCGGTTCGTACCTCGGACTGGTGGGGTGGCGAGCCGATCTGGGTCACGGCGGAGAAGCAGGGACGCCGCAGCGCGGCGATGTTCTGGCCCGGTTCCGAGGCCGAGATCGGTGGTGTGCGCCCGACCTGGTACGAGCGTTACGATGACGCCGTCCCGTATGACCGGCGAATCAGGAAGGTGCTTGGCTGGCTCGCGCTCCCGCGCGACTCGGCACCCGCCCTGATCACCACCTACTTCAGCGCGGTGGATGGCGTCAGCCACCGCGCCGGACCCGACACCCCCGAGACCCGCGCCGCGATCGCTCGCGTGGACAGCGCGGTCACCGCGCTCTGGCGGGGAATCCAGGCCAGCCCCAATGCCGCGAACGTCAACCTGATCGTGGTGGCCGATCACGGCATGGCCGCCACCAGCTCGGCGCGCCGAATCGTGCTGGATGACTACTTGGAGCCGGGCACCTGGTCGGTGGCGGAGCTCAACCCCGTCGCGATGGTCACGCCGGCCGCCGGCAAGGTGGAGGAAGTGTTCGCGAAGCTTTCGACGGCTCCGCACGTCCAGGTCTATCGCAAGGCCCAGATTCCAGCGCGCTGGCACTTCCGCGACAACGTCCGGATTCCCGAGATCATCGTCGTGGCGGAGGAGGGCTGGGTCCTGGCGACTCGCCAGCTCCTCTCGCGGCGCCCGAACTATGGCGACGGTGGGACCCATGGATACGACAACGCGCTGCAGTCGATGCAGGCGATCTTCATCGGCGCGGGACCGGCGTTCGCAGAGGGCAGGGAAGTGGAGCGGGTGCGAAACGTCGATCTCTACGAGCTCATGACGTCGATTCTCGGACTTCGCCCCGCCCCTAACGATGGATCGATCGATTCCATCAGGGCAGTGCTGAGGTGATCTGGCGACCTGGCGGCCAGATCGCCAGTTCGCCAGCTCGCCAGCTCTACTTGACCGGCAGCCAGTAATTGATCTTCACCGCCAGAAAGTTGTCGCCCGGAATCCCGAACACGTCACGGAGTGATCCCATTCCCGGGGCCGTACCCGGCGTCGAGCTGGTCGGACACCTCGCCGCGTCGAGGAACGGGCTGCAGGTCGCCGCGCGGTTCTGTTGCAGCACGAAGTAGAGCGTGCTCCCCCGCCGCCACTCCCACCGCAGGACCACGCTGCTCCGGAACGAGAAGTCGCTGAAGTTCTGGTTCGGCACCTGGAACGACGTGCCGGTCCGGCTGTCGTCGACCCGGAAATACTGATCGTTCTCGGCGCTGATCGTCGTGCCGTCGGTCCCGTACTCACGAAGCGGGAGCACGCGCGGCTGGGCCTGTTCGCCATAGGCGGAATAGTCGCCCGAGGCGGTGAACGGCTGGGCGAAGAGCTCGAGCGTCACGTCGGGGTTGAACGTGTAGTTGAGCCGCAGCGTCATCGCGAGCACCGTCTGGTCGGCGGTCGCGAATACGTACCGCTTGCCATAGGTCGCGTCGAGGCCGCCGTCGAGCGTCGTCACGTACTGCCGCTTGTCGATCAGCCGGAACCACTGCGGATCGAGGGAGAACCCCATCTTGGACGACGGCCGGAAGCCGACGCTTCCCACCAGCGCCACGCTGCTCCCGCCGATCTCGTTGCGGCTCATCTCGGTGCCGATGCGCCAGGAATTCGGCGACGAGAAGTTGCTGTTGAGGGAAATGGACCCGCCGACGTTCCGTGGCGTCTGCATCATGGGTCCGCCGCGCGTGAGATCGTCGCTCTGCGCCCGCGGGCCATAATAGAGGTTGTACTGCGTCTCCATATAGTTGGCGAACTGTGCGCTTCCGAAGAGCTGGGCCCGGGTGTCGCCCCGGTCCCAGTCGTAGTTCCACTTGGTGCGGGCGAAGATGCCCAGGCCCCAGCGGCGGAACACGCGGCCCGGATTGGTCATCCGGTAGTTGATGTCGCCCGAGAGCTCGATGTCGTCCGCGCTTTGCACCCGCCCCATGTCGTTGGTTTCGAAATCGGGCGACTCGGTATTGAGCTGCGCGCCCCAGAGCCAGTTGCCGGCGTTCTTGTCTCCGCGGAGTAACGCGGTGAATCCCGTCATCGAGGTGCGCCCCGAGTGGTAGCGCTGGGTCTTGACGTCGGGCCGCTGGAAGTAGTGCGCCGAGCTGGTCTGGATGAGGTCGAGCGCGGAGGCCGAGCCATCGACGTAGCTCATCCCGGCGTAGCCGCTGAAGACGTAGCGTCCGCCCTGGAAATTCATGTACCAGTCGGTCCCGCCGGCGAGTGCCTGGGTGCTGAAGCTCGTCCCGAGCGGCGATCCGTCACCAAAGAACCGTCGCATGCCGGAGAACTGGAATGCGGCGGTCGACTGCTCCGAGCCGAACTGCCGCTGGGTGCGCATGACACCGTAGAGGCTGGTGGGTTCGACTTCGAATTCATCGAACAGGCCGGTGGCCGGATTGTAGGTTCGGGCGATTTCCTGCTGGGTCAGGGCGGCCAGCGCTCCGACCTGGGTCCGGCTCCCCAGCCGTCCGGTGAGCTTCATGGCGCCCAGGATCGTGGTGAAATCGGGGATGTCGGCGTACGGCTCCGGGACGACACCTCGCGGGCGCGCGCCCACCCGTCGCGAATAAAAGAGATTGGAGATCGGTCCCTCGAGGTACTGCTGGGCCTCGGTGAAGAAGGGTCGCCTCTCGGGATAGATCGTCTCGAACGCGGTGAGGTTGAGCTGGGCGGGATCGGCCTCGACCTGCGCGAAATCAGGATTGACCGTCCCGTTGAGGACCAGCCCTTTCCCAAGACCGACCTTGAAGTCCGCGCCCAGGCGGGCACTTCCCTCGCTCTTTTCCGCAAAGGGATCGTTGGGATCCGGCACGCTCCTCACGTCGGCGTTCCCCGCGAGGTACGGCAGCAGCTCGACCTGCCGCGCCGGCGGAATCGAATCGAGTCCCTCCAGCGTCCCGAAGCGCGAGGCGAATCCAGTCTGGTCGCGCGGGACCACGACCCAGTAGTTGTCCTCGTTCCGCTGCGGGATCCAGCGGTTGATGTTGAGTCCCCAGCGCTGGTGGTCGAGCGTGTTCATCCGCAGCTGGGTGAACGGAATCCGCATCTCGGCGGTCCAGCCCGCCGAGTCGATCCGCGCTTTCGCCTCCCACACCGGATCGTAGGTGAAGTCGCGGGCGTCGAAGCCCTCGCTGTCGCGGGGATGGTAGTAATCCCGGCGGACCCCGCCGGCCGTGATGGAGAAGCTGTACGCGGTGCGACGGTCGTAGAACGGGTCGAGCGAGATGACGATGTGCTCTGAATTGCCGTACTGGTCCCGCCGCGTCACGTCATGCGGAATGCGCGACGGAAACTTGCTGTGCATCCGGAGCCCGACGTAGAGCGCCTGGTCGTCGTACAGGAAGGCCACTTCGGTCTGCTCATTCGGGATCGAGAACTGCACCGGCTCCTTCTGCTCGAAGTCGCTGAAGAAACGCGCCCCCTGCCAGGCCGCGTCGTCGAGCCGTCCGTCGACCGAGATCGATGCCGCGAGCCGGACGGCGGTCGCCCGCTTGGGAGACGGCGCGCCGTTGGGCAGGTGCTGGGCGCGCGCGCTCCCAGATATGAAAACGAGGGCCAGGGCCCCCGAAATTGCGACGGGCGATTTGGTCATAGAGCCTTGGAATATCACCAGCCCATACGCCCGGATTGTAGTCCCGGTTTCCGGCCGGCCCATTGACTATTGACTGTTGACAATTGACTCTTGCGGGGCCGTTTCAATAGTCGATGGTCACTCGTCAATCGTGCTCAATGCGATGATCCAGGCTCCCAGAGGTGAAAGGATTTCGTGTCGCGGCTGGCAGCAGGAAGCCGCGATGCGGATGCTCATGAACAACCTCGATCCCGCCGTCGCCGAGCGGCCCGAGGACCTGATCGTCTACGGCGGCGGGGGCAAGGCGGCGCGGAACTGGGAGTGCTACGAGGCGATCATCGCCACTCTCCGGCGGCTGCGCGATGACGAGACCCTGCTGGTCCAGAGCGGAAAGCCGGTGGGCGTCTTCCGCACCCACGACGAGGCGCCCCGGGTCCTGATCGCAAACGCCCACCTCGTCCCGCGCTGGGCCACCATCGACGAGTTCCGGCGCCTCGACGCGCTGGGTCTCACGATGTACGGCCAGATGACGGCCGGCTCGTGGATCTACATCGGGACCCAGGGCATCCTGCAGGGCACCTATGAGACCTTCGCCGAGCTGGCGCGCCAGCATTTCGGCGGGACCCTGGCCGGGCGTCTGGTCGTCACCGGCGGACTCGGTGGCATGGGTGGCGCGCAGCCGCTCGCCGCGACCATGAATGGCGCCGCGTTTCTGGGTGTCGACGTCGATGGGTCGCGGATTCAGCGCCGGGTCGACACCGGCTACTGCGACCGGATGTCCTACGATCTCGACGAATCGCTCCAGCTCGTGGAGGACGCCCGCGCTCGCGGCGCTCCGCTCTCGGTGGGTCTGGTCGCCAATATCGCGGCCGTGCTTCCCGAGCTGGTCAAGCGCGGGGTGCCCATCGACGTCGTCACCGACCAGACGTCGGCCCACGACCTGCGCGTCGGCTACCTCCCGGTTGGACTGTCGCTCGAACAGGCCGCAGTCCTGCGAGAATCGGATCCGGCGGGCTACGAGTCGCGGGTCCTCGATTCCATGGTGACCCATGTGCGCGCGATGCTTTCCCTGCAGCGTGCCGGCGCGGTCGCCTTTGACTACGGCAACAACCTGCGGGGCCAGGTTGCCGACCATCGTGGGATGCTCGATGCCTTCGACATTCCGGGTTTCGTTCCTGCGTTCATCCGCCCGCTCTTCTGCCGCGGCGCCGGTCCATTCCGCTGGGTCGCGCTTTCCGGCGACCCGGCCGACATCGCGGTCACCGATGAGGCGGTCCTGGAGACCTTTCCCCAGAAGGAGCCGCTCGCCCGCTGGATCCGGAAGGCCAAGGAGAAGGTTCATTTTCAGGGACTGCCCGCGCGGATCTGCTGGCTCGAGTACGGCGAGCGCGCCGAGATGGGCCTTCGCTTCAACCGGCTGGTGAAGCAGGGCAAGGTGAAGGCGCCGATCGTGATTGGCCGGGATCACCTCGATACCGGCTCCGTCGCATCACCCAACCGCGAGACCGAAGGGATGAAGGACGGCTCCGACGCGATCGCCGACTGGCCCCTGCTCAACGCGCTGCTCAACACCGCGTGCGGCGCGAGCTGGGTATCCCTCCATCATGGCGGGGGCGTCGGGATCGGCTATTCGATCCACGCCGGCATGGTGATCGTCGCCGACGGGACGGAGAAGGCTGATGCGCGGCTCCAGCGGGTCCTCACCGCCGATCCGGGAACCGGCGTCATGCGGCACGCCGATGCCGGGTACCCCGAAGCGATCGAGATCGCGAAGGAACGCGGCGTCGATCTCCCCATGATCTAGCGACCTGGCCATCTGGCGATCTGCCGCTCAGATCGCCAGATCGCGAGACCGCCAGACTTCGCCTATGCCCGTCCTCACCAACATCTCCGCGCTTGCCCAGTGCCTTCCCGGCGCCCAGGATGACAATCGCGTCATCGAGGGGGCGGCGCTGGCCTATGACGAGAAGGTCCGCTGGGTCGGTCCCGCCTGGGAGCTGCCTGCCGATTTCTCGTCCTGGCCGAGGGAAGACGTCGGCGACCGCCTCGTCATTCCCGGTCTGGTCGACTGCCACACCCATCTGGCCTTCGGTGGATGGCGGGGCGATGAATTCGCCTTGCGCGCGAAGGGCGCCACCTACCAGGAGATCGCCGCGAAGGGCGGGGGCATCGTCTCGACCGTCGCGCGCACCCGCGTCACCGACCACGAGGCGCTGGTCCGGCGGGCTCGCGGCTTCCTCACCCAGATGTCCGCGCTCGGTGTCACCACCATCGAATGCAAGAGCGGCTACGGACTCGAGCGCGACACCGAGCTCCGCCTGCTCGAGGTCTACCAGCACCTCTCCGACGAAGGGCCGCATCGCATCGTGCCCACGCTGCTCGCGGCCCACGTCGTTCCACCCGAGTACAGCGATCATCGCGACGATTACGTCACGCTGATCACGGATACCATCATTCCGGACGCCGCCCAGGCCGGACTGGCGAGGTTCTGCGACGTCTTCGTCGAGGAGGGCGCGTTCACCCTCGATGAGGCCCGGCGCATCCTGCGCGCGGGGACCTGGAACGGGCTTCGTCCCAAGCTCCATGCGGATCAGTTGTCGG
>DATEOL010000088.1:0-3801 GCA_035274025.1 Gemmatimonadales bacterium
AGAGTGGTACCCCACCGATCGTCGGGCACTACGACCCGCTGCGCCGTGCGTTCGGCAACCTTATCCGGAATGCCGTGGAAGCGATGGGCGGCACCGGGCGGCTCGACGTGCGCGTGGCGCGACAGGGACTGACCATCATGGTGTCGATCGCGGACCACGGACCGGGCATTCCGGCGGAGAAGAGGCAACGGGTCTTCGAACCTTATTACACCGAAAAGGCCGAGGGAACGGGACTCGGGCTGTCCATCGTGAAGCAGGCGATCGACCACCACCGGGGGTCGATCGCGGTGCGGGAGACCGAAGGCGGCGGGGCGACGTTTGAAGTTCGTTTTCCGTCGGACGGTCTGACCGTCTGACCGTCTGACCGTCTGACCGTCTGACCGAAGGCATGACGTTGAGAGAGGCTTCATGAGTGCACGAATTCTGATTGTCGACGATGAAGCGAATATCCGGCGGATGCTGGGGGCGCTGCTGCGGGCCGAGGGATTCGAGGTGAGCGAGGCCCAGGGCGGCAACGCGGCCCTGCTGCACCTCGACGAAGTCCGCCCCGACCTGGTGCTCGTGGACCTCGTCATGCCCCCGGGCCTGATGGGTCTCGAAACGCTGGGCCGGCTCAAGGAGCGGGATCCCACGCTGCCGGTCGTCATGATGAGCGGCAAGGCGCAACTCAACGACGCGGTGCAGGCGATCAAACTGGGCGCGTTCCAGTTCCTGGAAAAGCCGCTCACGCCGGAAGCGGTGCTGGTGACGATCCGCTCGGCGCTCGAGCTGACGCGGGCGCAGGCGGAAAACCGCGCCCTTCGTTCCCAGCTGCAGCCGCCGCCGGAGATGGTCGGCACCAGCGGGCCGATCGAAAAAGTGCGCGAGCTGATCGGGCAGGTGGCGCCCACCGACGCGCGGGTGCTCATCCTCGGCGAGTCCGGAACCGGCAAGGAGCTGGTGGCACATGCGATTCATCACTCCAGCCGGAGAGCGAACCGTCCCTTCGTGACGGTCAATTGCGCCGCGATCCCCCGCGACCTCGTCGAATCGGAAATGTTCGGCCACGAAAAGGGCGCGTTCACCGGCGCGATAGACCGCCGGCTGGGGCGCTTCGAGCTGGCGCACGGCGGCACGCTCTTCCTCGACGAGGTGGGAGACCTGAACCTCGAGGCGCAGGCCAAGCTGCTGCGGGTGCTGGAGAGTGGCGAGGTCGCCCGGCTTGGCGCCGAGCGCACCCAGCGGGTGGACGTGCGCGTGATCGCGGCGACCAACCAGCGGCTCGACCAGGCGGTGACGGCGGGGACGTTCCGTGAGGACCTCTTCTTCCGACTGCACGTGTTCCCGATCGAGGTCTCGCCGCTTCGCGCGAGGCTGTCGGATCTGCCCGCGCTGGTCGCGCACCTCTCGCGGCGGGTCCGTCCCACGAGCACGCCGAGCTTCACCGACGAGGCGCTGGACATTCTCTCGGCCTACCACTGGCCGGGCAATATCCGCGAGCTGGCGAACATCGTGGAGCGGCTGGCGATCGTGGGCGGCCGGGAGATCGACGCGGCGATGGTGCGGCAGGTCCTGCCGAGGACCCCGGACCCGGGGGGACCCGTGGCCCCGGCGACGGTCGGTGTGAGTGACACCGATGGGTTCGACCGCTCGCTCTCGAACCTGCTCGATGATTACGAGCGATCGCTGATTGCGCGGGCGCTGTCGCGGGCGAACGGGAACGTGGCGGAGGCCGCCCGACTGCTGCAGACGGATCGGGCGAACCTGTATCGGCGCATGAAGCGCCTTGGCATTCAATGAGGCTACGGGCGACTGGCGTCGCGGCCGTGCTGATGCTCTGCATCGGCGCGGCCACGGCGTCCGCCCAGGACACGCTCAACGTCATCGATCCCGATGCGCCGCCGCTCGCCGCGCAGCACCGCGGCGGGCCGCCCGATTCGGTGGTGCGCGAGGCGGTCGCCCGCTACAACGACTCGGCGACGACCCGCTTCTACTCCTCGGTCACGCTCGCGAGCGGGACGACGATTCGCGGCGATGTCGCGATGTACCGCGGCACGCTTCGGGTCCAGGGCCGGGTCCAGGGTCGGGTCACTGTCCTCAACGGAAGCCTCTTCATCGGGCCCGGTGCCGAGATCGAGGGCGAGGTTCTCGTGATCGGCGGGCGGCTCGTCACGCAGCCTGGCGGGCGCCAGACCGGCGGCGCACGGGTGTATGAGGATCCCGCCAACATCGCGCGCACCAACGCCGGGCTCCTGGAAATCCGTGAGCGGCCGCCGAGCCTCTCGGACATTGCCGCGCGGCGGAGTTTCCAGGCCGGCAAGCTCAAGACGACGCTGGTGCTCGAGACCGGGCGGACCTACAACCGCGTCGTAGGCCTCCCCATCCTGGTTGGTCCCACCTTCAGCTTCCCCACGCCGAACCAGGGCGAAGTCCGCCTCGACCTGCGGGGCGAGCTTCGCACCGAGACGGAGCCCACCAATCGGCGGGAAGACTTCGGCTTCCTGGCCCGCGGCGAGTGGGAGACCAAGGGGTCGATCCGGGGCGGTATCGGCGGCAGCTGGAGCCGCCAGGTCGATCCGATCGAGGACCAGCCACTAGGCATCGGCGAAGTGGGCTGGGCCACGTTCCTGTTCGGTCGGGATTATCGCGATTACTTCGAGCAGCAGGGCGCCGGGGGCTGGGCGTTCGTCCATCCGGTGAAGTGGCTCCGGCTCGAGGGATCGGCGCGGGCGCAGAAGGAATCCTCGGTGCCGGCCTCGGATCCGATCTCGATCTTCCGCGATCCAGAGCCGTGGCGCCCGAATCCGCTGATCGATGACGGGCACTTCAACCTGCTTCGTGGCTCGGTCGCGATCGACACCCGCAACAACGCGCAGACGCCCACCAGCGGGTGGTACTTCAAGGCGTGGTACGAGCGGGGGACGAGCAGTGACGTGGCACCGGTCACCCTCCCGGTCGAAGTGCGGGACCCCATCCCGACCTTCCGCGACTACGACTTTCAGCACGTCGGGTTCGACCTCAGGAAATACCAGCGCATCAACACGGTCGCGCGCGCGAACCTCCGCGTCACGGGGGGTGGATGGGTCGGTGGCGATCCGCTCCCGGTGCAGCGACGGGTGTCGCTGGGCGGTCCCGACATCCTCGCGGGTTATGCGTTCCGCGACCAGACCTGTGCGCCGGCGGGATTCGCCGATGCCTCGCAGGCGGCCCTCTGCGACCGGATGCTCGCGGCGCAGGCCGAGATCCGCTTCCGGTTCCGGCTGCCGATCCGCGAGAAGCTCGGCCTCGAGCAGCTGCTGCTGCTGGAGCGGCTGGTCGGTCGCGATCACGCCGACATCGTGGTCTTCGGGGATATGGGCAAGGCCTGGCTCACGGGCGACGGCCCGGGCCGGGTGCCGAACAATCGCCTGCCGGTGCTGGGCGAGTTCTCCTACGACGCGGGCATCGGACTCGACATCGACGGACTCGCGCTCTACGCGGGCGTACCCTTCGGCGAGAAGTGGAATCCGCGGTTCACACTCCGGCTGGAGCGCCGGTTCTGATGCGCCGCCTGCTCCAGGCCCTCGCGCTCATCGCGCTCTTCGTCCCCGCGCCGGCCCTGGCCCAGCGGGTGAAGCTGGAGGTGACGGTCTCCGAGCCCGGCCCCAATGGGGCCCGGCGGCCGATCGTGCGGACGCCGGGCATCCTGCGCGATCAGCGCTGGGTGGAGAGCCTGCAGAGCTCCTTCCCGCTCCGGCTTCAGTACCGGGTCGAGATCTGGCGAGTGCGCACCGACTGGTTCGACGCCTTGGAACGCTCCTTCGAGTGGGAGGTGGTGGTGCA
>DATEOL010000089.1:0-8787 GCA_035274025.1 Gemmatimonadales bacterium
CAGGTCTCGGTGATCGGCCTTGTCGGCGAGAAGGCCGGAAGCGAATCCCTTCCCTTTCCGAAATAGTTCTGGCCCGGGCCGTTCCAGAACTCGATTCCCTCGGTCAGTGTGCCGTGATACCAGAGGGTCCAGTAGCCCAGCTCGTGGTACTCGAGGACGTAGACCGTGTCCCCGCTCTCGAGCCGCAGCGTGTCGGCGCGAGGATACCCGTCGTCGGTCGCAAGCAGGGTGTCGCGTCGGACGATCACGACACCGGGCGCCGTCACACGGATGCTGCCTGTGACGACGCTCGCGCTGTCACCGGGAACGAGTGAGCCTGCGGTGCGGGCCGAGCCAGTATCCCCATTTCGAAGGGTGAGGCGCTTGCAGGCGACGACCTTGTAGTCGAACCCGCAGCTCTCTCCCTCGCAATAGCCCTCGAGATATCGCGGCATCGGCGGCGGTGGATGCTTGCTCTGCGCCGCCGCGTTCCCGGCAAGGACGCACAGGAGGATGACGAGGGACCGCATCGATCAGAGGAAGCGGTGCATGAGGCAGTCCACCACTTCCTTCACTTCACCGGGCCCATGACGAAGATCGTGTTGCCGAATGGATCGAGCAGCTCGAAGGTGCGGGCGCCCCACTCCGCGTCCCAGCCCGATCAGGCCGGTGACTCCATCTGCCGAGGCCTCGAACAGGACATCGAAGCCAAGCTTGTTGGCATAGAACTCCTTCGCGACCGCGATGCTGTCGGCCGGCAGGATCGGTCACTGCGCCGAGACCCCTTCGAGGAATGACAAGCTGCGCACGCCGAACCAGCTGAACGACTCCCCATCGACGATCGCGACCGGGCGTCCCAGTCCCGTCAGGGAGTCGCGCTTCCGATGGAAGGGGTAGGGCTCACTGGAGGCAAGCAGCACCGCGCCGGGCGGAAGGGAGGCCGGGTCGATGACGGGATACTTCGGATTTCCATCCACCGAATCGCGAGGGCACAACAGGTCGCCAGGAAGGCCCACCGCGGAAAGTGTCGAGGCGATGAATGTGTCGGGACCGATCGCCATCCAGGGATCACACCAGATGAGGTAAGTGAAAGGCCCGACGGCCTGGTCAGTCGGAGGACAAAGCCATTCGATCACGCCCGGGAGGTCCCGCCAGGACTTGAGCGTCCCTTGGGGGCGATTCGCCACCTGCTCCCATCGTGCCGCCACGTCTTCGAGCCCGGGACACGCCAGCCGCGTGGCCATGCGCGCCAGCTCCGGGGCGAGGTCATCGACCGATGTGACGTGGGTGGTGAACACGTCGATGGGCGATTCCTCCCGCATCGGACGCGTGTTCTCTTCGCGATCGAGGAGGAGCAGGTCGGCATCGAGGGCGGCAAGCTTGTCCCAGTCGATCGCCTTGGTTCCCCCGACGATCGGGATGTTCTTCACGCGTTCGGGGTGGATGCAGAAGCGGGTTCGGCCCACCACCTCGCAGCCGCATTCGAGCAGGGTCTCAGTCCAGGAGGGGACCATCGAGACGATCCTCACGCGCCCTCCGGAGTTTCCTCCAGCCAGAAAGCGGTGTAGACCTGGCCGTCGGTCCCGAGCCTGTCCTCGGTGTGAATCCCCCCGGCCTCTCGTGCCAGCTCCAGCACCGCGGCGTTGCGCTCCGGCTGGCTCATCGACTGGAACGCGCGTTCTTCCTCTGGGGTCCAGCCGCGCTTCCTGGCAAGGCGGAAGAGGTCGGCGAAGCCAATGGTACAGCCCGGGTTCACGACGTTCCGTCCTCCTGGAGGGTCGCCCGCGAGGGAGATGACGGAGTCTGCCGGGAGGCGATTGAGGTGTCAAGCAGTCTTCAGCTTCCGAGTGGTGGGTCAGTTTGGATCGTTACACCGAGCGGGTGAGGGTGCGCCCGTGAAAAAGCCATCCGCATAAGTGGTTCGCGTGGCGGGAGGGCCTCGTCAAACGACATTGACTTATGCGGATAGCTTTTTCGAGGGCGCACCCACCCGCTCGGTGTAACGATCCAAACTGACCCACCACCCAGCTCCCGCTGACGGGGCCATGACGCGCCGCTGCTGGGCCACTGACGGGCGTCGCGCATCCTGGGGAATGCCGTGCGGCCCCCTCCTCGCGCTCCTGCTGGTTGCAACCGCGCAATCGGGGGGCTTCCATGACCTTGTGATTGCCCATGGACGGGTCATCGATCCCGCGTCCGGCTTCGATGCCACGGCCTGGGTCGGCATCACGGCGGGCACCATCAAGGCGGTCTCACCAGGGCCCCTGTGGGGCCGCGATACGATCGACGCCACGGGACTCATCGTGGCCCCCGGCTTCATCGACATCCTTTCCTATAATCCCGATCCCCTCGGTGCCTGGAACAAGATTTCCGATGGCGTCACCACCGCGCTGGCGATGCACGGAGGCGCCGCCAACCCCGACCGGTGGTACGCCAACTACGCCAGGCAGCGGCCCCCGTTGAACTTCGGGGCGTCCTTCTTCCATACCGAGGCCCGCAACCAGCTCGGCCTCGGTCGGTATCAGCGGGCGACGCCCGACCAGATCCGGCAACTCACCGCCATGACCGAACGGGCACTTCGAGGGGGCGCATTGGGAGTTTCGATCTCACCGGAGTACGTCCCCGGCACCGCCGGCGAGGAAATCCTGCCGCTGATGCGCCTGGCTCATCAGTACGAGGTCCCGGTGTTCTTCCATGCCCGGTACAGTGACATGGAGGAGCCGGGCACCAACATCGACGGGTTGAACGAGATCATCAACCTGGCACACCGGAGCGGGGCCGCCGTCCACGTGGAACACCTTCCCAGCACCGGCGGGACGTTCTCCATGCGAGAGTCGCTCACGATGCTGGAGCGGGCTCGCCTGAACGGCGTGGAGATCACCGCCTGCGCCTACCCGTACAGCTTCTGGGCGACCTACCTCAATTCCGCCCGGTTCGATCCCGGCTGGCAGTCCCGATTCCGCATCTCATTCGAGGATCTCCAGCTGGCGGGGTCCGCCGAACGGCTGAGCAGCCAGAGCTTCCTCAAATACCGGAAGGAGGGCAAGCTCGCGGTCGCCTATGCGATTCCCGAGGACGACGTCACCCTCGCCCTGCAATCGCCGATGGTCATGATCGGAAGCGACGCCATCCTCGAGCGAGGCTATAACAACCACCCGCGTGCTTCGGGCACTTTTTCCAGGACCATCCGGTTGTATGTCCGTGAACGCCAGGCCCTCACCCTGATGGATGCGCTGGCCAAGATGACCATCATGCCGGCCCGGCTGCTCGAGAGGCGGTCGGAGACGATGCGTCGGAAGGGCCGCCTCTCCGCCGGTGCCGATGCCGATATCACCATCTTCGACCTGGCGACGATCACCGATCACGCCACAGTCGAACACCCCGAGTATCGGTCCGAGGGCATTCAGTACGTGCTCATCAACGGTGAGATCGTCAAGGATCGGCTGGGCATCCGGAGCGCCGTGCAGGCGGGCCGGGCCATCCGGAACGACCGGTCGGACCCCCGGCTACTGAGCGGACCGGGTCCCGCTACAGCGTCAGAAACACGTCGTACAGCGCGTGACTCCACGCGGTGATTCCAAACCCGCGGGTGAGATACAGGGTGCTGAAGAGCAATCCCGCGATCGTGCGAAAGGTGAACGAACCCACCTGGAACGGGTCGCCGTAGGGGCCGATGTAGTGGAAGGCGGAAAAGATCAGTGCGCCAAGACCCGCCGCCATGATGCCGGCCGGCACCGGCTTCATCCCGAATACCCTGGCACCCAGTGCCGCGAGGCCCGACACCAGCAGCACGCGAAAGACCAGCTCCTCATACAGCCCCGCGCCGAGTGAGACCATGAGCTGCACCGGCGTGGAGAACTGCTCGGCTGGCGGCCCTTGCACCATCATCAACCGGCCGGTGAGCAGCATCGATGTCAGGGCGGATGCCACTACCCCCAGCAGCATCGCATACACCACCGACTCGACTGCCATCCCCGCGAAGTTCCGGGCCATCGGACGCCCGTTCTTCCGGACGTCCCGTCCCACCAGGAAGAGGCCCACGAGGAGCAGGAGCACGGCGAAGGCGGTCAACCCGTAGCGCCCGCCCAGCCCGATAAACAGGTTCTTGAGCAGGACGTCCGCGCCGTTTCGCACCTGCGACATCCCGGTCCGGCCCATGCCCCAGGCCAGCCCCTCGTAGAGGAGGAGAAGGGGCACGGCGAACAGGATGGAGTAGCGGGGCGCGCGGGTGGCAGACCAGTAATTCATGGCGAAGCAATGTAGCCTTTCCGTGGCTACATTGGGGCATGGAGGAGCCATGATTCCGGCCACCCAGCTCACCATCATCCGCAATCTCTACCGGTCCCGGGAGCTGCGGGAATTCCGGAAGTGGGTCGAGGTCTATTTCGAGCGCGCCGATCGCGACCCCGACGACGTGGTCTTCGACGCCGAGGGGGCCCGGACCGCGCGGTCGGCGATCAACCGGATGCTTCCGCGCGTCCTCGACATCGTGCGTGCCACGGGCATTGGCAGCGTTCCCTTGCGCGATACCACCACTGACCCCGGGCAGCTGCTCGGCCGCCTCGATGTGCTCCACCGGATCTTCAACGCGCGGCCCGGCGACGGGGTCGACCAGCAGATCTACGACCTGATCGATATGGCCATCGGCGTCTACGACGGCGACAAGCCCGTCGCGCTGGTGCGCTCGATCAATCCCCTCTACTACGCCGGACGCATCCTCTCCTGGTTCGGCCGTGGTCCGCGCCGGTTCTTCTCCTCGCTCGGGTTTGGCCGTCGCACGACGCTGGATGACTCGCGGCTCGCCCGGCTCGAACAGGTCGCCGCCCAGCTCGCCGAGACCGAGGACCTGATCGACCAGCGCTTCGCCGCGCTCCAGGACCATCAGGCCCAGCAGCGTGCCGGTCAGGCAAACCAGCTGGCGGAGCTCGCGGAGCGGATCGACTTCGTGGAGCGCGTGATCGCCGCGCCGAAGAAGCAGGGCTACCTCGACGCGCCGCGGGAGCAGGACCACTCCACACCGGTGTGACACCGGGCACTTCTCTCACCTACAGGCTCCTCGCGCGCGCCGGGTTCGGCGCGTTGCCGCTCGTCGCTCCGTTCTCAACGAAGGTTCGTGATGGGCTGGCCGGACGGCGGGAAGGCGGGAAGAGACTCCGCGAGTGGGGATCGGCCCATCGGGACCGCACTCGCCCTCTCGTCTGGTTTCATGCGCCATCCGTTGGAGAGGGCTTGCAGGCCCGCGCGATTCTCGAGGTGCTGCGCTCGCGTCATCCCGACTGGCAAATCGCGTTCACCCACTTCAGCCCGTCGGCGGAGTCCTCGGCCGCGCAACACCCGGCCGACGTGCACGCCTACCTGCCGGCAGATCTTCCTGCGGATGTGGACGCGGCACTCGATGCGCTCAGGCCGTCGGCGCTGGTGTTCGTGAAGCTCGACGTGTGGCCCGAGCTTGCGACACGCGCCGCCTCGCGAGGCATACCGGTGCTTCTGGTGGCGGGAACGGTGAGCCCGGTGAGTGGCCGCACCGGCTGGCCGGCGCGTGCGCTGACACGACCGGCGTATGAATCCATCACTCGCGCGGGAGCCATCGCGGATGATGACGCCATGCGCCTCGCACAGCTCGGCCTTCCCCGTGAACGGATCACGATCACCGGTGATCCTCGCTTCGACAGCGTCGCGGCGATGGTAGACTCCGCCGCGAACGAAAAGCCCCTGATGCAGCGAACGGCCCACAAGGCGCTTGTCGCGGGATCTACCTGGGGCACGGACGAAGCAGTGCTGCTCGACGCATTCGCGATCGTTCGGAAGAAGCAGCGTGATGCGAGACTCGTGATCGCTCCCCATGAGCCGACCAGCGCTCATCTCGACGCTGTCGATCAGGCCGCATTGCAGCGCGGACTGCCGGGGCCCAGGCGCCTGGGCGCCGCACAGGGGGACGAGGACTTCGTGCTCGTCGATCGCGTCGGCATCCTGGCGCGGCTCTATGGCATGGGAGATTTCGCGTACGTGGGCGGAGGTTTCGGCAGTGCAGGACTACACTCGGTGCTCGAGCCCGCGGCGTGGGGCAAGCCGGTGATCTTCGGACCCAACTGGCGGAGCAGTCGCGAGGCGGGATTGCTGCTGAAGACAGGGGGAGGAGTCAGTCTCGCTTCCGCCGGGAAACTGGCCGAGTGGTGGCTTGGATGGCTCGAGAGTGACTCAGCCCGAAGCGTGGCAGGACACGCCGCACTTCAGGTCGTCAGGTCAGGTCTGGGCGGAGCGGAAGCCAACGCGAAGCTCGTAGAGGCGGCGATCTGAAAAGGACGGGCCGGGCAATGCCCGGCCCCTGCACGCTCCCACCCGCCGCAACCGCCCCACCCGCCCCAACCGTCAGTCGTTCGGAGGAGTCGATGGCGTCCCGCCGGTCACCACACCTTCGAAGGTGACCGTCCGCGGCACCACCACGCCCAGCGTCAGCGCCGTGATCAGCACGTCACTCCACCTGGAACGGACTCTCATCTTCACATTCGAGACGCTCTTGCCGCCAACGAGCTGGGTCGCGAGCGCCTTGTCGAGCCGCGGCGAGGTGAGGGTAGCCAGTCCCCAGAAGACATAGACAGCAGACTGGTTCACCTTGAACGCTTCGCCCACGGGCTGATCCGCGGGAGGCGCCGCCATGGTGGCCGGCACACCGAGCGTCGTCGCATCGAACGTCTGGGCGCAGGCCGTGGCCGAAAGGAGGGTCAGGACCAGCGCGGCGTACCGAAGCGACATTCCGTGATTCTCCGCCTAGAAACGGTATGACAGGCCGACGGCGAGCGTCGAATCCCAGCCATCGACCTGGTCCCACATGAAGCGCAGGCCGGGACCGCCGGGGAACCGCACATCGATGCCGGCCGAACCGGCGAGACGGGTCTCGTCTCCCGTCGCATCACCAGTCGTGAGCTGGAACATCTCGAGCCTCGGCGCGAGCCAAGGACGGATCGACGCATATGGCGTTGTGATCGCGGCTACGATGGACCCACCGGCGAGTAAACGCCAGCCGCCAGCCGTGCCAACCAGCGGATCCGCTCGGAGCGCGTACGACTGGAGAAAGACCATCTCGCTCGGACGGTCGTAATATCCGTACCCGGCGAAGGCACCCACCTCGAATGGAGAATCCACCCCGTTGCCAAGCAGGTGGAACGCACCCAGGATGCCAAGGGCAGCGTTTGAGCCGGACAGCTCGGAATCCACCAACCCGAGCGTGCCACTGACTCCGAGCCGACCTCCACTGTAGGCAAGACTTCCCGCCCAGGTCGTCGCATAGCCTGTAAAGCTGGATGCGCCGGCCCATCCAACCGTGGCAACTGCCTCGAACCCGCGACGGAACCCGCCACCATGAACAGGAAGCCCCGGCGCCTGCGCCGCCAACGGGGCGGCCACGAGGGCCAGGGCCAAGACCGCGCGCGAAACCGCGCTCACCGGATCCAGGCGAAGCCGATGCCGATCCCGTCGATGTCGCCCAGGCCACCGGTGATCCGGAGGTCGAACGTCTTGCTCAGCTTGAAGTCCACGCCGAGACCGACCGCGAAGATCGCGTCGCTCTCGTCGCCGAACGTGAAGCCGATCACGGGCTGCAGGTAGGGCACGAAGCTGAACCCGTCGTCGAGCTCGACCCGGCGGCCGAGCGAGAGGCCGACGGGGATGAAGCCCTGCGAGAAATCGCCGAACGATCCGCCGACGCCCGCGGTGAGCGCGCCGTCGAGCGGGAAGTCCTCGGTGTGCTCGATGACACGGAACCGCACGTCGACGCCGGCCAGGAACTGGACCGCGTCGTCATCCTCGGCGTTGTTGTAGTTGAGGATGCCGGCCCGGAACCCGACATCGAACCTGCCCTGGCCGTAGCGGTACGCGCCCTCGAGCGCCCAGCCCGCACCCGGGTCGGAGAACGTGCCGCTGATCTCCGACTTGGTGAACGCGCGATACGGCGCCATGAAGACGGGGGTGCCGACGGTCTGCGCGTTCACGTCAGCTGCGGCGACCAGCAAGATTCCGAAAAGGACCAGCTTCCGCATGAGTCGGTTCGTCGGTTAGTCGGTTAGTCGGTCAGACAATCAGACGGTTTTCGAAACGGTTTCGGCCACGACGCGCACCGTGTTGTCCACCACCTGGAGCAGGCCGCCCGCGATGGTGAACTTCTGCGCCTTCCCCTGGTGCTTCACGGTGAGGTGGCCCTTGCCGAGCGGCGCCATGAACGCGGCGTGACCCGGAAGGATGCCCATCTGGCCATCATAGATCGGGACGACCACCGAGTCGGCGTCGCCGTCAAACATAGACGCCTCGGGCGAGATCACGAGCACACGCATCAGGACTTCGCCATTCTCTCGGCCGCGGCGATCGCATCTTCGATGCCGCCCACCATGTAGAACGCCTGCTCCGGGAGGTGGTCGAACTCGCCCGAGAGCACCCGCTCGAAGCTCGCGATGGTCTCCTCCAGCTTGACGTACTTGCCGGGGAAGCCGGTGAACTGCTCGGCGACATGGAACGGCTGGGACAGGAAGCGCTGGAGCCGGCGGGCCCGGGCCACGATCAGCTTGTCTTCTTCCGACAGCTCGTCCATGCCCAGGATCGCGATGATGTCCTGGAGCGCCTTGTAGCGCTGCAGGGTCTGCTGGAGCCCGATTGCCACCTTGTAGTGGCGCTCGCCCACGAACTGGGGATCGAGGATCCGGCTCGAGCTGTCGAGCGGGTCGACCGCGGGGTAGATGCCGAGCTCGGAGATCGCGCGCGAGAGCACGACGGTCGCGTCGAGGTGGGCGAACGCGGTGGCCGGCGCGGGGTCGGTCA
>DATEOL010000090.1:0-13657 GCA_035274025.1 Gemmatimonadales bacterium
AAAGTGAAAGCGACCCGGCCGTCAGCGGTGACGGACAGGTCACGGATCATGCCCGCGGAGAGGAGGTCATTCCCCAACCGGGGATTCTGGATCCGGCTGAGAGCGGCGGCGACGGGAGCTTCGAGTGACATGGGATTTGGAATGGTGAGAACGGTCCGACGCTCAGCCGGTCCCGGCCATCAGACGGCCAGGACCTGACGGACTTCGGGGACATGCTGCCGGAGCCGGGTCTCGATCCCCTGCTTCAGGGTGATCGTGGAGGCGGCACACCCCTGGCAGGTCCCTCCGAGGCGGAGCAGCAGGGTCCCGTCCTCATCGTCGAAGTCCACGACCTCCACCTGGCCCTTGTGCGAGGCGATATACGGGCGAAGTCCGTCGAGGGCAGCCTCGATCCGATCGAGAATCTGGAGAGCATCCATACACCCAAAGGTAGCTGGCACCGCCGCCGCTGGAAGGCCCGCGCCACTATCTTTGCCCCCCAGGAATATGCCCGTAAATCCTGTGCTGAATTGGCTCGAGTACGTCCCCTGGATCGGTGCCGCCGGCCTGGGTGCCGCGGTGCTGGTGTACTGGTATCTGACAGCTCAGCCAGGCGGGGGTGAACGGCAGACTTTCATCGCCGGACTGATCGAAGCCGGCGCCATGGCGTTTCTGCGTCGTCAATACCTGGTCATCCTGCCGGTCATGGTCCTGGTCGCCGCACTCCTCTCGGCGACGGTCGGCTGGCGGATCGGGGCTTCGTTCATTTTCGGCGGGTTGAGCTCCATCACGGCCGGTTACCTCGGGATGCGGGCCGCGACCCGGGCCAACGTGCGCACCACCGAAGCCGCGCGAGCCAGCGGACGGGCGCAGGCGCTCACCGTGGCCTTCGCCGGCGGCAGCGTGATGGGACTGGCCGTGGCCTCCCTCGGCCTCCTCGGGCTGGGCCTCCTGCTCCGGATCATCCTCGACCTCGGCAACGTGGCGTCCCTCACGGCCGACCACCTGGTGTTTTTCAGCGAGATCGTCAGCGGATACGCGATGGGCGCCTCTTCCATCGCCCTGTTCGCGCGGGTGGGCGGCGGCATCTACACCAAGGCTGCCGACGTGGGCGCCGACCTCGTGGGCAAGGTTGAAGTCGGCATTCCCGAGGATGACGCACGCAACCCGGCCACGATCGCCGACAACGTGGGTGACAACGTCGGCGACGTCGCCGGCATGGGTGCGGACATCTTCGAGAGTTACGTGGACGCCATCGTGGCGGCGATCGCGCTCGCGGCCACGGGACCAGCCATCGACGCGACCTCGCGGATCAACGCGGTCACCCTTCCCCTCGCACTCGCCGTCGCAGGCCTCGGCGCATCGGTCCTCGGAATCGGGTGCATCCGCGTCCTGGCCGCGGGATCGCCCGCGCGTGCCCTGCGCCTGGTGAGTCTCCTTTCCGCCGCCGCCTTCCTCGTCGCATCGTGGTTCCTGGTGGACTACTTCCCGATCGCCGCCCAGAACCCGGTCCATGCCTTCCCGGCAATCCTCGCCGGCACCGTCGCGGGCATTCTCATCGGCCTGGTGACGGAGTACTACACCTCCGCCCACCCGATTCGGCTGATCGCGCAGGCCTCGGAGACCGGCGCCGCCACCAACATCATCGCGGGGCTCGCCATCGGAAAGGAATCCGTGGCGCTTCCGATCGCGGTGATCTGCGGCGCGACCTGGTTCTCCTTCGAGGCCGCGGGACTCTACGGCATCGCCCTCGCCGCCGTGGGAATGCTCGGCACGGTCGGCGTGGTCATGACGGTGGACGCGTATGGCCCGATCGCCGACAACGCCGGCGGCATCGCGGAGATGAGCCACCTGGGCCCCGAGGTGCGCCGCACCACGGATGAGCTGGACTCTCTGGGCAACACCACCGCGGCCATCGGCAAGGGCTTCGCGATCGGATCCGACGTGCTGACGGCGCTGGCCCTCTTCAGCGCCTACGCCGCCGCGGTGACGCCGCCCGGCGAAGTCCTCGACCTCAACCTGACCGAGCCCCGGGTGATCATCGGGCTCTTCATCGGGGCGACGGTGCCGTTCTTGGTGGCCGCCATGACCATGACCGCGGTGGGACGCGCGGCCCAGAAGGTGGTCCAGGAAGTGCGCCGCCAATTCAAGGAGATCGTCGGGCTCATGGAGGGCAGCGCCCCGCCGGACAGCGCGCGCTGCGTGGACATCACGACGACGGCCGCGCTCCGCGAGATGCTGCTTCCCGGTGTGACCGCGGTGATGGTGCCCTTCCTGGTCGGAACCTTCCTGGGCCCCGAGTCGCTGGGGGGCGTGCTCGCCGGCACCACGGTGTGCGGTGCGCTGTTGGCGCTCATGATGGCCAACGCAGGCGGCGCCTGGGACAACGCCAAGAAGCACATCGAGGGCGGAGCACACGGCGGCAAGCGCTCCGAGTCGCACAAGGCGGCCGTGGTGGGCGATACGGTTGGGGATCCCTACAAGGACACGTCGGGTCCGGCGATCAGCATCCTGGTGAAGGTGACGTGCGTCGTTGCCCTCGTCCTTGCCCCGTGGTTTGCTTCTCGCTAGCCGGTTGGGGCGGTTGAGGCGGTTGCAACTGTCCCCAACCCCCCAACCGCCCTAACCGCCCTAACCGTCACCCCGCAGGAAGCTCCGCGCCTCACCGAGGATTTTCGCCTGCACCTCGGGCAGCGAACCGTGCAGCGCAACGCCCGAAGCCCTCGAGTGCCCACCGCCGCCAAACCGGTGGGCAAATTCCGCGACATCGACGTTCCCCACTGAGCGCAGAGAGACTTTCACCCTTCCCTGCGACATCTCCCGGAACAGCAGGGCGAGCTTGACCCCCTCGATGGAGCGAGGGTGCTCCACGATGCCGTCGAGATCGTCGGGTGTCAGTCCATACTTCTCGATCGCGCCGGGCGGAACCGTCACCCACGCGAGCCCGACGTCCGGCTCCACCACCAGCGTTTGCAGGGTCTCCGCAAGCAGTCTCGGACGACCTTCCGGCGCGCCCGCATAGACATCGAGATAGATCGACTCGGGATCGATGCCGGTCTCGAGCAGGTCGGCCGCGATCCGCAGCGTCCGGGGATGGGTGTTGCTGAAGCGGAAACCGCCGGTATCGGTCACCAGCGCCACGTAGAGCGCCCGCGCCACCGGCACCGTGACGGGCCATCCGTTGGCGACCGCCATCTCGTAGATCAGCTCACCCGTGGCCGACGCCTTCGGATCGACATAGCGAGGTCCCGGCGGCAGGGTTCCGGGACTCGCGTGATGATCCACGCACACTACCGGGACCCCGCGCTCGGCCACGGCATGCCCGAGGTGGCCGAGGCGCCCCACGTCCGCGATGTCGAGCACGCAGATCAGGTCGGCCTTCCGGAGGGCCTTCACCGCGTCGGCGGTCCGGTCCACGCCGGGCAGGTCCTCGAAAAGAAATCCAAATCGCTTCGGCGTCGGCGTGGGATTCACGATGAAAGCGTCGACGCCTCGCGCCCGGAGCAGGTGCACGAGGCCGACTTCGCTTCCGAGCCCGTCGCCGTCGGGGTTTACATGGGTCGTGAGCGCAACGTGCCGGGCAGCAAGAAGCGCGTCGCCCGCGGCCTTCGCGGTGACGCGCTCCTCGTTGGTCAGTTCGATCGTCATTACGACAAACTTAGCAGCAATCGCCCACCAGTTCGGGGTGGGACGTCAGGGAATGCTTCCCGGAGGTGGCAGCTTCTCCTCCTCGGGGGTGCTCATCAATTTCTTGAACGACCAGAAGGTAAGACCGAGGACGAAGGTCCAGGCGCTCAGCATGAAGATCAGCGCGGTCGTTTTCATGCGGCCCCCTTCCGGGCCTTGCGGGCCCATGCCATGCGCACCAGCACGATCTGGACGATCAAGACGCCCACCATCACCAGGCGTGAGGCGATGACCACGGGCTTGTTCTCCTCCGGAACCCCGACCATTCGAAGGGTCGGGATGGCCTCGACCTTGGTCCACCAGATCATCATGATGATGAGGAACAAGGGGGTGACGTAGGTGATGATCGGCTTGAAGAACGCGGGAATCCGCATTGACGCACCCTCATGGAGCTCCCGCCAGGCATTGTCGGGACCAAAAATCCAGACGAAGATGACGGTTTCCACCAGCGCGAGAATCACCAGCCCGAAGGTTCCGGCCCAGTAGTCCCACTCCCCGAGGTAACCCCGGGCGTTGTAGAGCACGTGGAAGAGGCCCAGGGCTGCCGCCACGCCGAAGAGAATCCCGAGTGTCTTCTTCGTGCTCCAGCCGAAATTCTCCTCCAGGAACGCCTTGCACGGTGTAATCATCGACACGCTGGACGTGATCCCAGCGAAGAAGAGCAGTCCGAACCACATGATCCCCGCCAGGGCGGTGACAATTGCGCCCCCGGGCAACCCGTTGAACACCAGCGGCATCGCGATAAAGCCCAGATCGAAGCTGCCGCCCTTTGCGATCGCCACCGCGCCCGAGACGCCGAAGAACGTGACCACGGCGGGAATCGCCAGCGATCCACCGAGTACGACTTCCGCCGTCTCGTTGGTCGCGGCCGTCGCGATGCCGGAGAGGACGATGTCGTCCTTCTTGGTCAGGTACGACGCGTACGCCTGGAGCGATCCCATCCCCACCGACAGGGTAAAGAAGATCTGCCCTGTTGCCGCCAGCCAGACCTTGGGCGAGGCCAGAGCCCCCCAGTCCGGTGTGTACATGAAGTTGAGACCGTCACTCGGCTTGCAGAGCGTCCCCGCCGCACAGCCCGCCGCCCCCGCCACTTCGGTGCCAGGGAGAGTGAGGACCCGCACCACGAGGATCGCGGCAAAAATGAACAGGATCGGCATGCCGATCTTGGCCAATTTCTCGATGCCGCCTGAGAGTCCCTTGCTCACCACCCAGAAATTCACCGCCAGGGTCCCGAAGTAGAACACGAAGGGAACCCACGTGGCGTGGACCGTGGAGTTGCCGAGGTCCTGGTATGAGGCGAGGAATTGTCGCATCCCTTCCTGGTCCAATCCACGCATGGAGCCGAGCGCGGAGAAAAGCGTCCAGGCCAGGGTCTCCGATTCCATGTAGCAGTAGTAGACCAGCACCACGAAGGGCATGAAGAGCCCCAGCACGCCGAGATATTTCGAGACCGGGTGCTTCCAGAGGGCGTTGAACATGCCCGGACAGCTCCCCTGGCCGTGTTGACCGCCGTAGCGCCCGACCCCCCACTCGATCCACATGAGCGGGATGCCGACGATCAGGAGGGCGATGAAGTACGGGATCATGAACGTCCCGCCTCCGTTGTCGACGGCCTGCCGGGGGAAGCGCAGGAAATTCCCCAGGCCCACGGCATTGCCCGCCATGGCGAGGATCAGTCCGATGCGCGAGCCCCACTGCGCGCGTGACTGCGTAGCTTCGGTCAACCGGACCTCCAGTCTGAGAGGAGCCTCGTTACCCGCCAATGCTCTGCTGCAGCTTGCTGTGCTTCTTGCCGTACCCGAAGTAGATGATGAAACCGATCAACAGCCAGATGAGGAGCCGGAGCCACGTATCCAGAGGCAACGTGGCCATCAGCCCGACGCAGCACACGATGCCGAGAATCGGGATGATCGGCATCAACGGCACCTTGAACGGGCGCTCGAGGTCCGGGCGCTTCACCCGGAGGATCCATACGCCGGCGCATACCAGGGCGAACGCAAGCAGCGTCCCGATGTTGACCAGCTGGCCCAGGATCTGGAGCGGCAGGAGACCCGTCGCGACGATGACCGCCAGGCCGACGTAGATGGTCGAGAGATATGGCGTCCGGAACCTGGGATGCACCTTGCCGGCCCAGGCGCCGAGGAGTCCGTCACGCGACATCGAGAAGAACACCCGGGATTGGCCCAAAAGCATGACGAGAATCACGGACCCCAGCCCGAGCACCGCGCCGATGTCGACCAGGAGTCGGATCCAGAATGGGGCGCCGGTCTTTTCCAGCGCAAAGGCCATCGGCGCGGCGACGTTGAGCTCGGTGTATGACACCATCCCCGTCAGGACGGCCGAGACGACGACGTACAGGATGGTACAGATCACCAGCGAGCCGAGGATGCCGATCGGCAGATCCTTCTGCGGATTCTTGGACTCCTGAGCGGCCGTCGAGACGGCGTCGAACCCGATGTAGGCGAAGAACACCAGTCCCGCGCCGCGAAGGACACCGGACCAGCCATACTCACCCCACGAGCCGGTATTCGGCGGAACCAGGGGCTTCCAGTTGTCGGGGTTGATGTGCTGCAAGCCATAGAGCACGATCAGGAGGATGATCGTGACCTTGAGCATGACGATGATGTTGTTGATCCGGGCCGACTCACGGATGCCGATCACGAGGATGGCCGTCGCGGCGGCCACGATGAGCATCGCGGGCAGGTTGAGGATCGCGCCGGTCGAAGTCCAACCCGCTTTCAGGCATCCCGCGACCCCAGCGGTGACGTTGGCTTCGGTGCAGACCTGGAAGGGCGCGTTGGAGAGCGCGGGGGGAATGTGCCAGCCGAACAGGCTGAACAGGCTCACCAGGTGGCCGGACCAGCCGACACCCACGGTGGCCGCGCCGGCCGCGTACTCGAGGACCAGGTCCCACCCGATGATCCAGGCGACCAGCTCTCCCATCGTGGCATAGGAATACGTATAGGCGCTGCCGGCCACCGGCACCGTGCTCGCCATCTCGGCATAACAAAGCCCCGCGAAGGAGCAGGCCACGCCGACCAGGATCATCGAGATCCAGACGGCCGGGCCGGCATGGAGGGCGGCGGCCTGGCCGGTCAGGACGAAAATGCCCGCGCCGATGATCGCGCCGATGCCGAGCGCGGTCAGGTTCATCGCGCCCAGCGAGCGGCTGAGGGAGTGCTCGCCGGTCTCCTCCGCTTCCGCGCGCAGCACGGAAACCGGCTTGGTGGCCCAGAGGCTCACGGAGACTCCTGTTTTATGGTGGTTGGAAAGAGCGTCAGCCGACGCTGTAGTTCGGTGCTTCCCTGGTGATCGTCACGTCGTGCGGGTGCGATTCGCGCAGGCCCGCCGGCGTAATACGCATCACGGTCACGTCCCGCTGGAGCTGGCAGAGATCGGCCGCTCCGCAGTATCCCATTCCGCTCCGGAGTCCTCCGACCATCTGGAAGAGAACGTCCGAGACCGGGCCCTTGTAGGGAACCCGGCCCTCGATTCCTTCAGGAACCAGCTTGGCGGGCGAGACCTCGCCCTCCTGGAAGTAACGATCGGCGGAGCCATCCTGCATCGCCGCGAGGCTGCCCATGCCACGGATCATCTTGAACCGCCGGCCTTCGGCGAGGATCGACTCGCCCGGACTCTCTTCGGTGCCGGCCAGCATCGAACCCATCATGACGGAGCTGGCTCCGGCGGTGATCGCCTTCACGATGTCGCCGGAGAATTTGATCCCGCCATCGGCGATGACGGGAACTTCACCGGCTCCGCGCACCGAGTCGACGATCGCGGTCACCTGGGGTACGCCGACACCGGTCACCACCCGGGTGGTACAGATGCTCCCGGGACCGATGCCGACCTTCACCGCGTCCACGCCGCGCCGCACCAGCTCACGCGCGCCATCCTCGGTCGCGACGTTGCCGCCAATCAGCTGCACATCGGGGAAGGCGTCGCGGATTGAGGAAATGGTGCTCAGCACGCCATCGCTGTGGCCGTGCGCCGAATCCACCACGATCACGTCGCATCCCGCCCCGATCAGGGCCCGCGCCCGGGAGAGCGCTTCAGCGCCGGCGCCCACGGCCGCCGCCACGCGGAGCCGGCCATGGCCATCCTTGTTCGCGACCGGGAACTGCTGCCGCTTGAAGATGTCCTTGACGGTGATCAGTCCCTTCAAGACCCCTTCGCCATCCACGACCGGAAGTTTCTCGATCCGGTGACGGGCCAGGATGCGCTCGGCTTCCTCGAGAGTCGTGCCCATCGGCGCGGTGACCAGCTTCTCCCTGGTCATCGCCTGGTGGATCGGCTGGTCGAGATTGCGCTCGAACTGGAGGTCGCGGTTGGTGACGATCCCGATCAGTCGTCCCTTGCCGTCCACGATGGGTACGCCGGAGATCCGGAAGCGCTTCATGAGCGCCGCGGCCTCGCGGAGCGGACGGTCGGGTCCCAGCGTGATCGGGTTCAGGATCATCCCGCTCTCGCTGCGCTTGACCCGGTCGACCTCGGCGGCCTGACGATCCACCGGCATGTTCTTGTGAATGACGCCGATTCCACCCGCGCGCGCCATCGCGATCGCCATTTCGGATTCCGTGACGGTATCCATGGCGGCAGAAACGAGCGGAATGTTGAGGGAGATCGCGCGGGTAAAGCGGCTGGTCACGCTGACATCACGAGGGTGCACGGTCGAGTGCCGCGGCACCAGGAGGACATCGTCGAATGTGAGTCCGGGGTCCGTCAGGATCAACATCCCCAAGATTAGGACCCGGACCCCCGATAATCAAGCCGGTTTGGGGCCTTCTCCGGGGGGAATCGGCGGCGTGGAAGGCTTCGGTTGACTGGCCGCATCGACCGCTTCGTCGACCACCGCCTTGGCCGCCGCCGCCACACCCTTCATGACCTTTCCCGCGCTCTCCATGATCCCCATGGTCCCGCTGACGGCGCGGATGGGGAGACCCACCGCCCGCATGGTGTCCTCCGCGGTCTCGGTGAGCCGGGTGAAAAATCCCGGCGCCGCGCGGTTGCCGTACTTGCTGTCGAGGAATTCGATGTAATCAAGAATCTGATAGCCGCGTTCGTCGGCGAGGCCCTCGAGCCGTCGCGAGATGCGGTCTTTTAGCGCGTCGTTCATCGGGGGTCCCGTCGTCTCATCGTCTTATCGTCTCAAGGCTTCCGGGCTACCGCTCACGGCTCACGGCTCACGGCTCACGGCTCACGGCTTACGGCTTACGGCTTACGGCTTACGGCTCATGGCTCACCGGAGCAGGTCGATCACCGGAGTAGGCAGGTACTTCGTGCGCGCCGCGCGAATGGTTCCATGCGCGACGAACTCGTCGAGCGGATTCATTGCCTTGAAACGCTGCGCCTGCTCCTGGGTGACCGCGACGTACACGAACCCCGCCTCCGGAAGCGGCCCCCGAGTCAGCAGGTAGGGCATCCCCGGCGGGAGCTCGGGTCGGAGCTCATCCGCGATCTGCACCGAGAGGAACTGCAGCCGCCAGGCCACCGCCTGACCGACGAACTTGGCGGGATCGCTCCGCAGCTGCTCGAGCGTGATCCGCGCCGAGTCGGGCGGCATCGGCACCACGTCTTCAGCCGACACCCAGCTGTCGATGCGGATGCGGACCCAGTTCCCCGACCGCTCGACCACCTCCGCCTGCAATCCATCCGGTGCGGTACCGATGGATGTGCCGCCCGGACCGAGGGCCATCCCCGCTCCCTTCCGGACGAGCACGCGCTCGCCGGACGGGCGCGGGACGACGGCGGACGGATTGGACGGAGGGACAGACGACGTAGGGGACGTGGGGGCCTGAGCGGGAGCGGGTTCCGGCGCGGGAGCTGGCGGCGGAGGAGTCGTCTCCCGACTCGCGTCTCGTGACTCGCGACCCGCGTCAGCGACCGGGATCCAGACCGAGCGCCGCACCTGAGTCCATCCGCCGCGCCGCGAGAGCCTGGTCAGTCCCGTCCCGCGAATCGCGCGCGCCACAACTTCCCCATCGGGTTCGGCCCGAATCCGCTCGCCTTGCGCGGCACTCACCGTGAGCGAGAACTCGGGGCGCGTCGAGGGACCGGTCGAGGTCGTGATGATCCACCCCTCAAAGGTTACCTGCTGCCAAGCCCCCGCAGTCCGGCGAATGGTGACCGATGCACCGGGGTGCAACGCGCCGAGCCGGGTCCCGTTGGCGGTGCCATAGAATGATGTCTCGACCGGGATCTTGCGCGTAGTCTGGCTGGCAGCGGGCTGCGAGCCGCTGGCGGCAGCCAGAAGGAGGCCGAGAAATGCTGGAATGCGGCCGGGGAGCGGACTAGATTGGGTCGCGAACGTCACGTCCCGGCATTGTAGAACGCGCAAAGAGGCATGTCAAACCGATTTCAGCGCCGGCGTCCCGTAGCGCTCGTGGTGCTCGACGGCTGGGGATACCGGGCGGAACGCGACGGCAATGCCATCGAGCTCGGCCACACACCCGTCTGGCACGGGCTCTGGGCCTCCCAGCCACATACCCTGCTCGACGCGAGCGGACTGGCCGTCGGTCTCCCCGAAGGCCAGATGGGCAACAGCGAAGTCGGGCACCTCAACCTCGGTGCCGGCCGCGTCGTGCCGCAGGACCTCGTGCGGATCAACCAGAGCATCTCGAGTGGCCGGTTCTTCGACCTCGAGCCTCTGGTCGCGCTCGGCGAATACCTGAGGGAGACAGGGGGGACACTGCACCTCGCCGGGCTGCTCGGCTTCGGTGGTGTGCACGCGCTCGACAAGCATCTCCTTGCGGTCGTGGAGACGGGAAGGCGGCACGGCGTGAGGCGGATCGCCATCCACGGTTTCCTGGATGGCCGTGATTCTCCACCAAAGTCGGGACTCGAGGTAGTTCGAAGCCTGCAGAGCGCGGTCCGACGGTCCGACGGTCAGACGGTCATCGCGACGCTGATCGGTCGTTACTTCGCGATGGACCGCGACAAGCGGTGGGAACGGACGCAGCTCGCCTACGACGCGATGGTGCGCGGCAAGGCCGCCGTCACGGAAGAGGATCCCGTCGCCGCGATGGCGCACGCCTATGAGCGCGGTGAGACCGACGAGTTCATCAAGCCAATCGTCCTCACCGATTCGGGCATGCCCGTTGCGACCATTCGCGACGGTGACGGCATCTTCTATTTCAATTTTCGCTCCGATCGGATGCGCCAGATCGTGCGTGCCATTTCCGTCGAGGAGTTCGACGGGTTCGATCGCGCTCCCCGCCCCGCGACTCGCGCCGTCACCATGACGCAGTACGACCAGACCTTTCCGCTGCCCCAGGCGTTCCCGCCTTTCAGCATGGACCTGATTCTGGCCCAGGTCCTCGCCGACCGGGACTTGTCGCAGTACCGAACCGCGGAAACCGAGAAGTATCCCCACGTCACCTACTTCTTCAACGGTGGCGTGGAGACCCCGTACAAGTGCGAGGATCGTTTCCTGGTGCCGTCCCCGAAGGTGGCGACCTACGACCTCATGCCCGAGATGAACGCCGCGGGAATCACCGATTCCATCTGCGGCGCGCTGGAGCAAGCGGAGCATGACTTCCTGCTCTGCAACTATGCCAACGCGGACATGGTGGGGCACACCGGCGTGATACCCGCTGTCATCAAGGCGGTGGAGACGGTGGACCAGGCGCTCGCACGCATCGTCGCGAGCGCCGAGAAATCGGGGACCAGGCTCCTCATCACGGCCGATCACGGGAATTGCGAGCTGATGATCGATCGAGAGACTGGGGGACCTCACACGGCGCACACCACGAATCCCGTCCCCCTCGTGGCGATCGGCACCGACATGACGACGCTCCGCACCGGCGGTGCTCTCTGCGATGTGGCGCCGACAATCCTCGAGCTGCTTGGCCTCGATCAGCCATCAGCGATGACCGGCAAGAGCCTTGCCGAGAAGGACTAGACCTGTGCCTCACCGTCCGTCGGTCCGTCGGTCCGTCGGTCCCTCAGCGCTGGCCATGGTGGCCCTGGTGTTCACCGCCGTACCCGGTACGGCCAGCGCTCAGGTCGGCCACGATCCCGCGAACACTCCGTACTCCGACGTGCGTCACGGGGTGTGGATCGTCCTCTCGGGCGGCCGGTTCTTCGGCAACGGTGGCGACGTCGGCGTGGCGCCGCACGACGGTCCGACCTTCGGCGTCAAGATGGCGTTCATGGCCAACAAGACGGTGCAACTCAACGGCGGGTTCTACTACGGCATGCTCGGACGGCTGATCTACGATCCGATCCAGCCGCCAGGCCAGCGCTTCACCGGCCCGGTGGACAACGATGTCATCTGGCTCGATGGATCGATCAACTTCAACCTGATGGGCGGCAAGACCTGGCACCGCCTCGCGCCATACATCGGCAGCGGCCTGGGCATGGCCATCGTCTCGGACGTCCCGGGCACCAACTTCAACCTCGGGACCAAGTTCGTGTTCTCGCCGCTCGTCGGCGTCCGGTTCTTCGTGACCGACGCGGTCGCGCTCAGTCTCGAGAACCGCTTCAACTTCTGGAACATCAAGTACACGGCGAGCTTCGCGCTGGAGAGTGTCTCGAGCAGCGAGTGGTCGGTCACGCCGTGGGTCAACATCGGGCTGCAGATCGCCTGGCCGTTTTAGGCGGGCAGGCGGGCGGACGGGCAGGCGGGCAGTGAACGGCGCGATCATCGCGGGAGGACTCGCGACCCGGTTCGGCGGCAAGCCGAAGGGGCTCGAGCTGGTGCACGGCGCCCGGATCCTCGACCGGCTGGTTGATTCCTTCCTTGACGCCTTCGGCGTAGAGCCCCTTCTCATCGCCAACGTTCCCGAAGGCGCCGGTTGGCGTCCAGGACTCCGCACGGTCCGCGATGTCATCCCGAGTCTCGGGGCCTTGGGCGGTATTTACACAGCCGTGAAGGAAAGCCCCGCCCCCGTGGTGCTCGTCGCGTGGGATATGCCATTCGTCACCCCGGCACTCCTCACGGCGCTGGCATCCGGCCTCGAAAACGCGGATGCCTGCCTGCCGGAGAGCGACGGGCCCCGGGGAGTGGAGCCCCTGTGCGCGGCCTACGGCCCCGCGGTCGGGCCGGCGATCGAGGCCGGGCTTGCCCGGGGGGACCGCCGGGCCATTGCCTTCCACGACTCCGTGCGGGTCGCTATCCTCAATGGCGAAAAGATCCGCAGTCTTGGCGATCCCGGACGGCTGTTCTTCAACGTGAACACGGCAGAGGACCTCGAGCGGGCAAACCGCATGACATCCGCATGAGAGTCGTATCGATCATCGGGCACAAGAACGCAGGCAAGACCACCTTGCTCGTGGCGCTGGCGCGCGAGTTCAAGCGGCTCAACCGGCGCGTCGCCACGATCAAGCACGCCAGCCATCCCGCCCTGGTCGACCGGGACGGCACCGACACCTGGCGGCACTTTCACGAGGGATCAGCCGAGCGCACCATGATCGTGTCGCCCGACACCCGCGTGCTGTTCGAGCGCGCCCCCGACGAGACCGATCCGGAGACGCTCGCTCGGCGCTACATGGGCGACGTGGACCTTGTGATGGTCGAGGGCTTCAAGCGCTCGCCGCTTCCGAAGGTCGAGGTCTACCGCAAGGGCGTCGGGGTTCCTCCCATCTACGACGCCAAGGCCCCGAACGCCAAGGACTGGATCGCCATCGTCACCGATGACGCGACGCTCCGCTCCGACTGCCGGGTGCTCCGGTTCATGGATACGATGTGGCTATCCCTGCTGGCGAGCCTCACCTGGGAGCGCGCCAAGGTGCTGGAGCCATAGGCCCCCTCTCGGCGCGCGAGGCCGCGCGCGAGATCATCGCTGGCGTGCGTCGCCAGCCCGCGCTTCGAGTTCCGCTGGACGACGCGCTCGGCTCCATCCTGGCCGAGCCGGTGACGAGCCCCCTCGACATTCCCCCCTGGACCAACTCCGCGATGGACGGCTACGCCGCCCGCGCGGAAGACGTGCGGGGCGCGACCGCCGAGCATGCGCGTTCCCTCAGGGTCGTCGAGACTATTCCCGCTGGCTCA
>DATEOL010000091.1:0-2356 GCA_035274025.1 Gemmatimonadales bacterium
TCGGTTACGAGACCTACGACTTCGATGTCCCGGTGGGCGAGCACGGCGATATCTACGACCGCTATCGCGTGCGTCTCGAAGAGATGTACCAGTCGGTCCGTATCCTGGAGCAGGCCGGCGACCGGCTCGCGCGGCTCAAGGACGCGCCGCTCAACGTGAGCGATCCGCGCGTCATCCTGCCGCCCAAGCGTCGCGCCATGACCGACATGGAGGCGATGATCTTCCACTTCAAGCAGGTGATGGAAGGCGTCGCGGCCCCGCCCGGCGAAGCGTACCTGGGCATCGAGAACCCCAAGGGCGAGCTGGGCTACTACTTCGTGTCCGACGGCACCGCCAAGCCGGTGCGATGGCGGATCCGTCCGCCGTCGTTCATCAACCTGGCGGTGCTCCCCAAGCTGTGCGAAGGGGTGCTCCTGTCGGACGTGATCGCGATCAACGCCAGCGTGGACATCGTGATGGGAGAGATCGACCGATGAGCGCCCACGTGACCGAGGCCGCCGCGCCGGTCTTCACCGGCGCCGCGCTCAAGAAGCTCGAGGCGCTCTACCCCAAGTTCCCGACCAGGCAGGCCTGCCTGCTGCCCGCGCTCTGGATCATCATGGAAGAGCGGGGCTGGATCTCGCCGCAGGCGATGGCCGAGGTGGCGGACATCCTCGGGCTCACGCCCGCGTACGTGAAGGGTGTGGTCACCTTCTACACCATGTATTACCAGCATCCGATGGGCCGGCACGTGATCCAGGTGTGCACCACGTCCCCCTGTCACCTCTGCGGCGCGGCCGACGTCCAGGCCGCGCTCCTCAAGCAGACCGGGTGCGGTGAGCTGGGCGCGACCAGTCCCGACGGACGGTTCACGGTGATCGAGGTGGAGTGCCTCGGCGCCTGCGGTTTCCCGACGCCGCTGCTCATCGATGACGACTTCGTCGAGAGCGTGACACCGGAGCGGGTCGCGGGCATTCTCGAGAGGTACAAGTAATGGGCTATCCCCATCCGCCCCATGCGAAGGAAACCCAGGTCCTCTCCACATATTTCGGGGATGAAGGCGCGCGCACCTACGAAGGCTGGGTAAAGCGCGGCGGGTACGAGGGGCTCAAGAAGGCCCTCGGCATGACACCCGATGCCGTCATCGAGGAAGTGAAGGCCTCGGGACTGCGCGGCCGCGGGGGCGCGGGTTTCCCCACCGGCCTCAAGTGGAGCTTCATGCCGAAGAACAGCGGCAAGCCCCACTACCTCTGCTGCAACGCCGATGAATCGGAGCCGGGGACGTTCAAGGACCGCGAGATCATGCGGTGGACGCCCCACGCGCTCATCGAGGGCTGCGCCGTCGCGGCGTACTCCATCGGCGCGGTGATCTGCTACATCTACATCCGGGGCGAGTTCACCGAGCCTTACCAGATCATGGAGAAGGCCGTTGCCGAGGCGTACGCCGCCGGTGCGATAGGGCCGAACGCCTTCGACAGCGGCAAGCGGATCGACATCATCCTGTTCCGTGGCGCCGGGGCGTACATCTGCGGGGAAGAGACCGCCCTCATGAACTCGATCGAGGGCAAGCGCGGCAACCCGCGCATCAAGCCGCCCTTTCCGGCGGCCGCCGGTCTCTTCGGCATGCCCACGACGATCAACAACGTCGAGACCCTCGCCGCGGTGCCCCACATCCTCACTCGCGGCGCGGCCTGGTACAAGGCGCTCTGTCTCGGCAACATGAAGAGCACCGGCACCAAGCTCTTCTCGGTCTGCGGCCACGTGCGGAAGCCCGGGAATTACGAGATCACGATGGGCTTCCCGATGAAGGACCTGATCCACGACCTGGCTGGCGGGATGCGTCCGGGGCGGTCGCTTCGCGCGGTGATTCCGGGCGGTTCGTCGGTGCCGATCATGACGACGGAAGAGGCCGAGTCCGCGCTCTGCGACTACGAGGGCATCGTGGAGAAGGGCTCGATGCTGGGCTCGGCCGGGTTCATCGTCCTCGACGATTCGGCCGACATCGTGTACGAGATCTACCGGCTGGCGCGCTTCTATGCCCACGAGAGCTGCGCGCAGTGCACCAACTGCCGCGAGGGCACGGCGTGGACGGTCAAGATCATGGAGCGCCTGCTCAAGGGCGAAGGCAAGACCTCCGATCTCGACCTGCTGCTCGACCTGTCGGAGAACATGACCGGAAAGACCATCTGCGTGCTCAGTGATTCGTGCGCGGCGCCCATCGTGAGCGGGATCCGAAAGTTCCGCGGCGATTTCGAGAAGTACCTGGCCGGGGCGAAGAATCGCGAGCTGGTGACCGCATGACCCAGGAGCTCGTCACCCTCACGATCGACGGAGTCGCGGTGGCGGTCCCCAAGGGGACCATGATCATCGAGGCCGC
>DATEOL010000092.1:0-5705 GCA_035274025.1 Gemmatimonadales bacterium
AGAGTCCATGAGACGCACGTGGGGCGTGACGGCCTTCGATGCCGACGCGCCCCACATCCACACGAGCAGAGTCATGACTGGCGTCTCGCGAGCTATGGAGGCTTCCGGGGGACCTTCGCACCCTTCTTCCTCGCCTCGGAGAGGCCGATCGCGATCGCCTGCTTGCGGCTGCGGACTTTGCCTCCGCGGCCACCGGGGCCGCTCTTCAGCGTGCCCCGCTTCTTCTTGTGCATCGCCCTCTCAACGCTCTTGCTCGCGGCCTGGCCGTACCGTCGCCGGCTGCTGCTTTTCCGTCGGGCTGCCATGATACCTCCAGCTCTGGAGGATTGAGTCCTCCAAGGGATTAGGACGCATCGCTGGCCTGCATGTCACACGAATCTCTGGCCGCGGATCAATGCTAGATCCGCTCCCGCATTCGCGAGGCTACTCCCTAGGCGGCGAGCCAGAGCGTGTTGGTATGACGCTTCCGGACCGACTGGGTCATCGAGGCGATGAGGAGGATGAACGCGGTGAGGTGGGCAATGAACCGCGCGATCTGGCCGGTTTCCCAGCGCAGGCGCCAGGTGGACCAGTCCGCCGGAATTGTCGTCCCCGCGAGGAGAGTGCGGAAATACTCGTTCGCCGGCTCGACCCGCCAGAAGTAGAGCAGGGGGAACGCGAGGAGCAGTACCAGTGCGGCCCCGACGGCGAGACGGAACGCGGGGCGGTTCCTGCGGGTGGTCATCGCGAGGATGACGACCACGATGATGGCTGAAGGCTCGAGGAAGCCGGCGGGGTTGGGTGGTCCCCACTGCTGATAGAGCGATTTCTGCAGCTCCACGTAAAGCGAGGCGTCGTAACCGAGCTTGGCCGGGAGCTCCAGCACATGGGCGAACGTCGTGGCGAGCACCAGCGCGACCAGCACGGCGGCAAGCACCTGAAGAAAGCGAGGCTGCGTCATTCACCACACTCCATCTATCTGAAATCACGTGAGCAGTGAGCCGTGAGCGGTGAGCAGTGAGCAGTGAGCGTAGCCACTCCCCCCTCGCTACTTGCCCTCACGCTTAATACTCCCGTCCTCACTGCTCACCGCTCACTGCTCACTGCTCGCTGCTCACTGCTCACTGCTCACTGCTCACTCCTCCGTGAAGATAGAACGACGAATGCCCCGAGCCAGTGCAGCATTCCCTGATGGCACGCGCGTGCTAGCAAACCTTCCGGTGTTGGGGAGCGTGTGAGCTCGCTGCCGTTGGTTCGTCCCGACCCTATGCACCGATGATCCGTGGAGTGGACGATGGCGACAAATCCGGCTTTCAGCTCGCGTGCCTACGCAGCCCCGATCCTCGCGGACGCGGAAGTCGCCCGGCTGCTGGAAGATCTTGGCCACGCGGTGACGGCGGGTGACGCCAGGGCTGCCGCGGAGTTGTGGGCGATTCCCGCCATGGTGCTGGGAGACCAGGATGTGCGTGCGGTGAGCTCGCGGGAGGAGCTCGCCCGGTTTTTCGGCAATGCGAGGGCGGAATACAACGCGCAGGGGATCACCGGCACCCGGCCCGACGTGCGGAACCTCACCTGGCTGACGCGTGAGCTGGCACTGGTGGAGGTACGGTGGCCCTATCTCACCGAAGACCGGCACGAGAAGGGCGAAGAGACTTCGACCTACGTGTTGCGTCGCGACGAAAGCGGGGTCCTGAAGATCCAGGTCGCGCTACTGCATGGGTCGACGACCTGATGCCATTCAAGTCTAAGGCCCAGCGGCGCAAGTTCGCGGAGCTCCTCGTCAAAGGCGAGATCACTCCCGAAGTGTACGAGGAGTGGAACCGAGAGACCGGAGGAAAGGTCCTGCCCGAACGCGTCCATCATCGCAAGGCGACAACAAAGCGAGCCGCGAAAAAGAAGTAGGCCCGCTCCCGCTCCCCGCTTACCGCTTCCCCCCCACCGATTTCAGGTATTCCGCGATCTGCTGCTTTTTCCCGAATTCCGCCCACCCGAGCGGCGTTCCTTCGTAGACCGTGTCCCGGAGGTCGAGCCGCGCGCCACGCTCCACCAGCAGCCTGACCAGGTCGAGATGACCGGCCCAGACGGCCTGGTGCAGGGGAGTGGAGTGAGAATGATGCCCTTCGGGATTGTAGCGACTGGGGTCTTCACCGGCATCGAGCAGGATCCGGACGACGTCGGTCTGGCCGTGCTGCGCGGCCAGGGCCAGCGCGCTGTGCCGAACCTCCGCACTGGAGCCGGGCAGCAGCCGCGTCACCTCCTCGACGAGGCCGAGCCCGGCGGCGCTGTTGAGGTAGAGCGTGGCGCCCCGGCGCTGCATGGCCCTCGCGGTGTCGAGGTAGCCGAAGGTGAGCGCGGACATGAGCGCGGACTGCCACTCGCTCCCCGGGCCCTCGAGCTCTGCGCCTCGATCGAGCAGCAGCTCCGCGAGGGGCGCCTGCAGACCCTTCCCGGCGGGGTGTGCGCTGGTCACCAGCATGCTCATCGTCGTGCACAACTGGTCATACATGCCCGCCAGCGCATCCGCCTCGGCGCCCGAATCGAGCAGGAGGGTTGCGATGGCGACCGCATTGTCCGGAGTCTTCTGCCGCACGTTCTCGACCCCGTTGGCGGCGATGTAATGGAGCAGTGTCGCCCGATGCCTCCGGGAGGAACGGGCCCGCACGAGGTCCGGATGCTCGCGGAGCAGTCGGGTGAGCAGGTCGATGTCACCGGCGATGACCGCCTCCACCGCCGTCTCGAAGCGCTGGACCTCCGGGTCGCTGGCCGCCTTCCGCGCGAACGTCTCGAGGTCGTTCCAGGTCGAGAGGTGGTAGTCCTGCGCGATCACGAGACGCGCGTCGTCGAGACCAAGCGTCGGGATCGCCGCGAGGACGTCGCTCAGCACCTTGCCCCGGAAGCGCGGGTGCACCCACTTGTAGCGCCATCCCGCCTCATGGTCCCCGGACTGCATCGCGTCGTGCAGGGCCTGCGCCTGGCGCTCGTATTCGGCGATTGGCGCCGTCCAGGGGAGGTTCGCGGGCTCGACCATACTTCGTGAAAGTAGTCCGGGCCCGTGCCCCAGGTTGACAGGATTCTGTATGGGTTGTATATAACCGTTAGGTTAGATAACTGATTGGTTAGATACAACATGAAGACTGCGACCGACGCCCTCAGCACCACCTTCTTCGCCCTCGCCGACCCCACCCGGCGGGCGATACTCCTTCAGCTCTCCCGCGGTGCCGCGACCGTCAAGGACATCTCGGCGCCCTTCGAGATGAGCGGTCCCGCGGTCTCCAAGCACCTCCGCGTCCTCGAGCGCGCCGGCCTCATTCAACGGGGCCGGGAGGCCCAGTGGCGCCCCCGTACTCTCGATGCGACACCGATCAGGGATGTCGCCGAATGGGCCGGAGAATTCAAGCGATTCTGGGACACCAGCTACGCCCGACTCGACAACTACCTCGACCTGCTCAAGAAACAGGAGAAGAAACATGGCAAGCGCCGCAGCTAGGACCGGTGTCACGGAGTTCTCCATCGCCAGCGACACCCAGCTCAGGTTCGTCCGTGTCGTGAATGCCCCGCGCCGGCTGGTCTTCGAAGCCTACACCATGCCGGAACACCTCAAGCGGTGGCTCGGGTTCGCGGACTGGTCGATGCCGATTTGCGAGATGGAGCCGCGCGCCGGCGGCAAGTGGCGCTATGGATGGCGGAGTCCCGACGGCACGGAGATGAGCATGGGAGGCATCGTGAAGGAGTTCGTGCCCCCCGAACGGATCTCCACGACGGAACAGTGGGGGCCGGAATGGCCAGAAACCCTCAACACCGTCACGTTCACCGAAGCGAACGGGACGACCACGATCACGACGACGGTGACCTATCCGTCGAAGGACGCCCGTGACGCGGCGCTCGAGTCCGGCATGCGGGACGGCCTGGACGTCAGCTATGCCCGGTTCGACAAGCTCCTGGAATCGCTCCAGTGACCTCGAGGTCTGAACCGGTACAGGCCATTCTCCGGGAGCTCGAGAAGAAGGGCTCCCGGAAGGTCCGGGAGGAGATGCTGACGCGTTACGGGATCACGGCGCCGAAGGCGTACGGAGTGCCGCTCGGCGTCATCAAGGCGATGGGCAAGGAAATCGGCACCGATCACGAGCTGGCGCTGGCGCTCTGGGACACCGGCTGGTACGAGGCGCGGCTGCTCACTTCGTTCATCGACGACCCGTCAAAGGTGACCGCCGCCCAGATGGATCGCTGGGCCCGCGACTTCGACAACTGGGGTGTCTGCGATACCCTCTGCTTCAACCTGTTCGACCGGACCCCGCACGCGTGGCGCAAGGTGGAGCAGTGGACGAAGAAGGACGCGGAGTTCGTGAAGCGGGGCGGGTTCGCGCTGCTCGCCTGTCTCGCGCTGCACGACAAGACGACGGGCGACGGTCCCTTCCTCAAGTCACTCCGCCTGGTCGAGGCCGGGGCGGACGATGATCGCAACTTCGTGAAAAAAGGTGTAAGCTGGGCCCTGCGCCTGATCGGCCGCCGCAGTCAGTCTCTTAACGCGGCCGCGGTGACGCTGTGCGAGCGCCTGGCCGCATCGTCGTCACCCGCTGCACGCTGGAATGGCAAGCAGGCGCTCCGGGAGCTGACCAGCCCCCTGGTGCGGCGGCAGATGGCGGCGCGGACGGCGAAACCGACTCGTAATTCGCAACAGTCCCGTAACACGAAACAACCTCGTATCAAGGCGGGAGGCAGGAAATGACCACGGGAGTCCAGGAAGTGAACACGGGAGTGCGCAAGGCGGGACAGTTCTGCTGGTTCAACATGCTGACGTCAGATACCGCGAACGCGCGCGAGTTCTATGCGAAGCTGCTAGGGTGGACCTACCAGGAACTTCCCGGCATGGGGCACATCGTCGTGGTGGCCGGGAATCCGGTCGGCGGCGTCTGGGACGTCAACAGTCCGCAGACCCCGCCGGGTACCAAGCCCTACATCGGCGTCACCATCAAGGTGGAGAGCGCCGATGCCGCGGCCGAGAAGGTCAGGTCCCTCGGTGGTGAGGCCAAGCCGCCCTTCGACGTGATGGAAGCGGGACGGATGTCGGTTTGCCACGACCCCACTGGCGTGGAGTTCGATGTCTGGCAGGGGAAGGGCAGTCCCGGGATGTCAGGCGACGCGCGGACGCACGGGATGCCGAGCTGGATCGAGTGTGCCACGACCGACGCGGAGAAGGGGAAGAAGTTCTACGACGGCCTCTTCGGCTGGACCGACGAGACCATGCCGATGCCGACGGGGATGGACTACACCACCTTCAAGCTGGGCGAAGACTATGTGGCGGGGATGTACCAGCTCACGCCCGACATGGCGGGGATGAAGCCGTCCTGGGCAGTCTATTTCTCGGTGGACAAGGTGGACGAGACGGTGGACCTGGCCAAGTCGCTCGGCGGACAGAATTTCATGCCGGCGATCGACATCCCGCACGTGGGCCGGATCGCGGGGATCAGCTCACCGCAGGGGGTGATGTTCTACGCCATTACCAACGCGGCACAGTGAGCAGTGAGTAGTGAGCAGTGAGCAGTAAGCAGCGAGTAGTGGCTCAAGGAGTCACTACCACTGCTCAGCGCTCACTGCTCACTGCAGTTATCGCTTGAACCCACGCAGGAGCATGATCACTTCGGCGCCGGCCCGCAGCACGCTTCGCATGAACAGGCCCTGGACCACCGCGAGCACGCCGATCACCAGCATCGTCGTATCCACGCCGG
>DATEOL010000093.1:0-9694 GCA_035274025.1 Gemmatimonadales bacterium
CAGTATCCGATCGGGATTCCGTTCGTGATCGTGAATGGCGTTCCTGTGGTGGACGGAGGGCAGTTTAGTGACAAGCGTCCTGGGAAGGTGTTGCGCAGGCCGAGATCGCAAGATCGCTAGATCGCGAGATCGCCAGATGGCTTTTAAGGACCACTTCTCTCGCGATTCAAAGGAGTACGCCGAGTACCGGCCGAGCTACCCGGAGGAGCTCTTCGCGTGGCTCGCATCGGTGGGTCCGGGAAGGGAGATGGCCTGGGATGCCGGGACCGGCAATGGGCAGGCGGCGGTTGCCCTCGCGGCCCACTACGAGCACGTCATCGCAAGCGATCCCAGCGACAAACAGATCGACGCGGCGTCTCGCCATCCGCGAATCGAGTATCGGGTTGCGGCGGAAATCGCAGGCCTCGTGGAGAGATCGGCGGATCTCGTCACTGTCGCCCAGGCCCTTCACTGGTTCGATCGCCCGACATTCTGGAACGAGGTGAGGCGCGTCCTGCGGCCCGGTGGCGTCATCGCCGTCTGGTGCTACGAGCTGCAGCAGGTGTCGCCCGAAGTCGACGCGGTGATCAACCGGTTTTACCGTGATACTGTCGGACCGTACTGGACGCCGGATCGGAAGCTCGTGGAGGAAGGGTACCGCACGATCGAATTTCCCTTCGAGGAGTTCGCCCCGCCTCTGTTCTCGATGGCCACCGAATGGACGCTGGAGCACCAGGTGGGATACCTGGGCACCTGGTCGGCCGTCGGGAAGTACCGGAAGGAAAAGGGCTCCGATCCGGTCGAACTGGTCCTGCCGGAACTCGAGCGCGTCTGGGGAAAGCGGACCCGCCGCGTCGAGTGGCCGTTGTCCGTGCGGGCGGGCCGGGTGTGAAACGGAGCTCAGGTTCATGGCGTAGGCGTCTCTCAGGTCTCCAAGGTCTCCAAGGTCTCTAAGGTCTCAAGCTTTCTTAACCGTCCTAACCGTCCCAACCGTCGGAGTCCCCCATGCGTTCCAGTCTGTACCTGATCGCAACCGTCGCCGTGCTCACGCGGCCAGCCGCCGCGCAAGAACCCGCGGTTGCGATCACCAACGTTACCGTCATCCCGATGGACACCGAGCGGTCAATGGCGAATCAGACGGTCATCGTGAAGGGCCAGCGGATTGCCGAGATGGGACCCGCGAGCAGCATCAAGACGCCGGCCGGCGCGCGGGTCATCGACGGACGCGGCAAGTTCCTGCTCCCCGGCATGGCCGAGATGCACGGCCACATTCCGCCGGGCGGGGGTGCCACCGATGCCAACATCAGCAAGGTGCTGGCGTACTATGCGCTCAACGGCGTGACCTTCGTTCGCGGCATGCTGGGTGACCCGAAGCACCTGCCCTGGCGGGAGCGGGCCAACAAGGGCGAGGTCCTGAGTCCCACGATCATTACCACCGGTCCCTCCCTCAACGGCCAGACCATCCCGACCGTCGAAGTCGCGATCAAGACAGTGACCGACCAGAAGAACGCCGGCTACGATCTCATGAAGATCCACCCCGGCATCAAGCGGAATGTCTACGACTCGATGGCCGCGACCGCGCGGCGGCTCGGCATCCGCTTCGCCGGACACGTGCCACTCGATGTTGGAATCAACGACGCGCTCGCGCAGGGACAGTGGACGATCGATCACGTCGACGGCTACATAGAAGGGCTCGCACCGGCGGGCTCGGAGTCGCAGTTCTTCGGCTTCAACCTGGTGGCGCAAGCCGATCGCTCGAAGCTGCCGGCGCTGGTGGCCGCGACGAAGAAGGCCGGCGCCTGGATCGTCCCGACCCAGAGCCTCTTCGAGTCGATGCTGGGCACCAGGACCGCGGACGAGCTGGCCGCGATGCCGGAGATGAAGTACTGGCCGGCGGCGACCGTGGCTCAATGGAAGAAAATCACCATCGACACGAGGCAGGGCCTGGGGGTGACGGCCGAGACCTCGCAGAAGTACAACGAGCTCCGCCGCGACATCATGCAGGCGCTCTACAAGGGCGGCGTGCCCTTCCTGCTCGGCTCTGATGCGCCCCAGTTCTGGAACGTGCCCGGCTTCTCCCTCCTGCGTGAGATGGAAGCGATGGCGAAGGCGGGCTTCACGCCCTACCAGATCCTCGAGTCGGGCTCCCGCAACGCGGCCAGGTACCTGAACCAGGAGAAGGAATTCGGAACGGTTGCGGCCGGCAAGCGCGCGGACCTGGTGCTGCTGAATGCGAACCCGCTCACCAACGTGAGCAACTGGGGCAACAAGGCGGGAGTGATGATCCGCGGGAAGTACTACTCCGCCGATGAGATCCAGGCGAAGCTTCAGGAGCTCAACCAACAATAAACGGCAAGGGCAGATTGCAGATTTCAGATCTCAGAAGTAGAGGTGGGATCCCACCAAGGATCACTTCTACTTCTGAGATCTGAGATCTGCAATCTGCCCTTGTAGTTCAGTCCTGGGGCTCCATTCCGTATGTCACCCATTGCTCCCGCGCGGGCCCGTAGGGTCCCGGAACGATCACCCCCGCCTGGCGCATGAGCACGGTCATCTGGCCGCGGTGATGGGCCTCGTGGCGGATGATCACGCTGAGCACCTTGCCACGCGCCCACGACTCTCCGTACATGGGCACCTCTTCGGCCAGCTGCGCGTCGGTCCAACCCTTCCCCACGACCTTCGCGAGCGAATTGGCCGCGTTCTCGTAGGCCTGGAGGATTGCCCTGGCGCTGGTGGGAATCGCGTCGTGCTCCCGGGGCGCCTCGAGACCTTCGAGACCCGCTTCCGTGACCATGTGGAGGCTCTGCGCGATGTGCCAACCAAGCTTGCTGAGCGAGCGGCCGGTGGGCGTTACGCGCTGGTTGAGTGATTCATCGGTGAGGGCTTCGAGCACGTCCTTCGTGGACTTCGATTCGTCCTTCCAATCCGCCAGGAAATCACTGATCCGCCGGTACATTGGTCCGCCATCGTGTTGGTTGGGATACCGAATATACACCGAAACACCAGGGCGTAAAGACGTGGGGCGCGCTACGCCCGCGCCTTCTCGCGACTCATCACTCGTGACTACTGCTTGCACTCCCCCTTCGGATCCGGCTTCGGTTGGTCCACCACCAGCCGCTGGTCCCGGTCGGCGATCGTCTTCCCCAGGTCCGCGACGAAGCTGACCACCTTGTTGTAGTGCTCGTAATTGATGTACTGCGGCTCGTCGGTGACCATGTGGTAGTCCCGGTGACTGCCGGTCGACAGGAATACCACCGGAATTCCGTAGCGGGCATAGTTGTAATGATCGCTGCGGCAGTAGAACTGCTGCGGGTGCCCGTTGGCGTCGTACTGATAGTCGAAAACCAGCCCGTGGTTTCCCTTGGTGTTCACCTCCTCGACCAGGTCACCGAGCTCGGTCGAGAGCCGGCGCGAGCCGATGCTTTGCACGTAGCCCGGGCCGCCGCCCTTCAGGTCCTCGGGATCGCCTCGACCGATCATGTCGAGGTTGATCTGCGCCACGATCGAGTCGCGCGGGACGGTGGGATGGTCGGTATACCACTCACTGCCGAAGAGGCCCTTTTCCTCCGCGGTGTGCCAGACAAACAGCAGCGACCGCCGGGTCGGATTCTTGACGAAATACTCGACCAGCTCGAGCAGGGCCATCGATCCGGTCCCATCGTCGTCGGCGCCGTTCATAATCGAATCGGCCCGTTGGGTGTGCTCCTTCTTGAGCGTATCCCAGAGCGCCACGATGCTGTCCTTCTGCGTCCCGCGTGCCTGCTTGCCACCGTCTTCCGCTCCACTCGGCCGGACGATGGTGTTGTAGGCCCGGAGCGAGTCATGGTCGACCGCGGGCGGCCGCAGGCCGTCATGATCGGAATGCGCGCCGAAGGCGAGATACTGGTTCTTGAGGACCGGGTCGGTGCCCGGGATGATTGCGACGACGTTGCGTCCCGGTGCGGGCGTGGGCCTGGGCTCGAACCATCCCTTCGCGGTCACCGCCTTGCCCTCCGCGCCGGGCAGGAGCCCGGCGACCGATCCGCCCATCATTTTTTCCGCCGTCGCCTTGCTCACGTAGAGCAGCGGAATGGTGCCCTGCTTGATCTCGCCGGTGCCCGCGACGCGGAACTGCGACGCGCCGAGGAAGCCCTTCACGTCCTCGGGCATGCCGTCGAGGGCCGCGACCGCGAGACCCTTCGCGCGCGAGTAGCGCTGGTAGACCGGCGGCGGGAGCTTGGGCCAGAACTGCCAGCCGTCCGGGCCGTCGGCCGGAAGAAAGAGGACGATCTTTCCGTCCACCGCGTCAGGCCCCACCAGTCGCGTCGAGCCGACTTTGCCACCGAAGATCACGGTCGCGTTTTCCGCATTCCACGGCGCCCCCAGCTCCGGCAGCCCGACGAATGGAAACGCGAGAAAATCCTTTTCCGGGATGAGTGCCTCGCCGCCCACGGAGACAGTCGCCGTCGGTCCGACTTCTTCCAGACCGAAATCCTGGAAGTAGGTGCCGCGATCACCGCCCGGGGAGGCTCCGATGCGCTTAAGCTCGCCGGCGATGTAGTCGGTGCCCTTGATATGCGCGAGCGTGCCGGCCTCGCGCCCGCCCATGGAATCATCGGCGAAGATGTAGAGCCGGGTCATCAGGTCACCGGCGGTGATCGCCGGGACCGTCGGTTGGGGTTGGTGTTTCATCGGCTGCTGGAAAAGCAGCAGTGCTGTCAGAATGATCATCGTTCCTCAGTTGTCTTTTAGCTGCTGGCTGCTAGCTGCCAGCTGCCAGCTGTCTGGCCCTTCTGCCACCTTCCCGTACGAAGGACGCGCCACGCTCGTTGCAAGGACGCGGAGCTCGCCACCGATCGGAGCAGCTAGCAGCTAAGAGCTACCTTGGAAGCCTCTCCGGCAGATCAGCAATCACATAGGCCACAACGGCCATCGCCGCCACGTTCCTGGCCACCTCTGCGGGATCCAGCTTGTCCGGCGTGTCCGCATCAGTGTGGTGGTACCAGAAATACTTGGTGCCATCCACCACGTGACTCATTCCCGGTACGCCCCGTTGCATGATGGGACCGATGTCGGCGCCGCCACCCTGCGCGAGCAGGGTATCTGCGCCGATCGGCTTGAGCAGCGCGACGACATCCTTGAGGATCGAGCGCGCCGCGTCACTCCCGGTGAACCCGAAGCCGATCGGGCGGAACACGCCACCATCCGACTCGATCGCCACGACGTGCTTGTCCAGCTCGGCCTGATGGGCGTCACGATACGCGGTGCCGCCGCGAAGCCCGTTCTCCTCATTGGTCCAGCCCACCACCCGGATGGTGCGGCGGGGTCGCAGGCCCAGGGCTTTCATCACCCGCAGCGCTTCCCAGGCGATGACGACACCGCCGCCGTCGTCCATTGCGCCACTTCCGACGTCCCACGAATCGATGTGGCCGCCCATGACCACGATCTCATCCGGCTTCTCGCTGCCTCGCAGCTCGGCGACCACGTTGTGCGACTGCACGTCGGGCAGGGTCTGCGCTTCCATCTTGAGCGTGATCCGGATCTTCTCTCCCCGGTCCTGCATCCGATGGAGCATCATCGCGTCTTCGACCGTGAGCGCCGCCGCGGGGATCCTCGTCACCGTGGAGTCGTATCGCATCCCACCGGTGTGCGGCGTCCGCATCGAGTACGGTGTCACCGACCTGACCAGTGACGCTACCGCACCGACCTTCGCGGCCTCGATTGCGCCGGTACCCCGGTACTGAACCGTGGCGCCGTAATTCGTAAAGGGGACGTCGTAGAGGACGATCCTGCCACGGGCCTCGGCCGCGCGGGCCTTGAGGTCGTCGAAGCTCGAGACCACCAGCACGTCGGCGGTGATGCCGTTGGGCGCCGTCCCGACCGTGCCGCCCAGGCCGAGCATCGGTAGCCTCTGCGGCCTCGGACTCACCAGCTCGGCGGATTCGGCGCCCCGTACCCAGCGCGGCACCATGGCCGCCTCGCCGCGGACGTTCTCGAGCCCGTCCTTCTGCATTTCGGCGAGCACCCATTCGATCGCGCGCTCGAGGTTTGGTGTGCCCGAGAATCGGGGACCGAAGGTGTCGGACAGTTTCGCAATCCGATTCCACGCCGCGGAATCACGGGTTGCCGCGGCGATCAGCCTCGCGGCATTGGCGCGATGCGAGTCGGAGACCTGGGCGTGGAGAGCCGTGAGCCGTGAGCCGTAAGCCGTAAGGAGGAGCAAGACCAGGCGAATGTGCATGCGGTTTCTCGTGACTCGCGACTCGTGACTCGCGACTATCGGTTATGTGCCTTGAGCAGCGCCTGGATCCGATCGTGCGGAATCGCCGGCACGTGGATTCCATCGACGCCGACCATGTCGCGCGCGGCGACCATCGCGTTGAGGATGGCCTCTTCGGTCGCATCCACGGTCGCCGCGAACAGGGGATTGATGACGCTGTTGCCGAGCATCGTGACGCTCGCGGTGCCTTTCTCCACGTCCGACTTCGGGTTCGCCGTGGAGAAGGCGATGAAGATGTCCCCCGAGGTGTTGCCGCCGATCCCGCCCATCCTTCCGACGCCGAGCGCGGCGCGCTTCACGATCCGCTTGAGCTGGTGCGGCACGACCGGCGCGTCGGTCGCCACCACGATGATGATCGATCCCAGCTCCTCGCGCTCCTCGCTGCCGCCGGATGCGGCACCGCACTTCTTGAAGCTGGCGTCGGCGGGCGGGTCGAGCTGGTAGCAGATGGGCGGGGTCTGGATGTCACCCGAGGTCACCCATCGTTCACCCGCGATGCGAAGCTGTCCCCGCGTCCCGTAGTTGCACTGGACCAGCACGCCGACGGTGTATCCACCCGCGGCGTCGGTCAGCTTCCGCGACGACGTGCCGATGCCGCCCTTGAAGCCGTGGCACATCATGCCGGTGCCGCCGCCGGCATTGCCTTCGGTGACCGGTCCGCCGCGCGCGCTGTCGAGCGCCGCGAACACATGCTCCTTCCGGACGTGAAATCCGTTGATGTCGTTGAGGGTGCCGTCCCACGTCTCGGCGACGACGGGCAGCGACCAGTCGAAGGTCTTCCCGCGCTTGACGATCCATTCGATGACCGCGTCGTGCACCACGCCCACGCTGTGGGTGTTGGTGATCATGATGGGACCACCGAGGAATCCCGATTCCTCGAGCCAGGTGGTGCCGGTCATCTCGCCGTTGCCGTTGAGCGTGAACCAGGCGCCCATGACGTTGTCGTCGGAGTTCCGGCCCCGGGGCAGGATCGCGGTGACGCCGGTCCGGACCGGTCCCTGGCCCACGACGAGCTTGCCGTTACCGCGGATGATGGTGGTTTGTCCGACTTCGACGCCGGCGACATCGGTGATGGCGTTGAGCGGGCCAGGCGTGCCGTCGAAGGGGATGCCGAGGTCGCGCGCCCGCTGGGCATGCGCTGGTCCTCCGAGCACGAGGAAAATCACCAAGACTTTGAGTGTGTTCATTGAGATCACCGTGCTGAAGCCATTAATCCGCAGATGACGCAGAAACTGCACGCAGATGACTCCCGTGACCACCCAAGTTCCGAATGGCACTGCAAGCTTCGATAATGGGTTGTTGTAAAAAGCCATTTCGGATGCAGGAGAGGGAGTCTGAATCTCGTGTGACGCAGGAATCATCTGCGGCTGTTTCTGCGTCATCTGCGGACTCCTTGGTCGCGGACTCCGAGCCCACCCATTTCCTTCCGGAAAATCGGCCTGGTGAGGCACGTCGGCCCGCCGCCACCTTTCACCGACACTTCAGATCCCGCGTAGGTCCGGACGCGAATTCCCGCCGCCTCCATCCGGGAACGAGTGATCGGACAGCCCTCCAGCATGATCGCGTCCGCCGGCGCCACCGGAAGCACATTGCATCCCATCAGGTCGTATTCCTCATCGGGTACCTCGATCAGGCTCCAGCCTCGCTCGACCAGGTACTGACGGAACGGTACCGACATCAGTCTCGAATAGACTACCGCTGCCTTGGTATCGACCGGGGAAAGGATCGACATGAGGTGCAGCACATCCGCGACGCCATTCCAATGGGGGAGCGGAACTGAGATCACACTGTCGACCGCGTCGCCGAGGATCGCGCGGAGCTGCGCGATGCCGGACGCGTTCGAGCGATAGCCCTCGCCCACCGCGACCGTCCGGCTGTCGAGCCAGACCACGTCGCCACCCTCGAGCGTGCCTGGGGCCTGGATGTGCCCGATCACCGGGACGCCTTCCCGCGCAAACCACTCACCGAACGCTTCGTCCTCGCCCCGGCGGGCCGGCTTCCCCATGCGGCAGAGAACCGCGCCACGGCCGGACATCACCACGGGATCGTGCACGTACACCGAGTCGAGTCCGGTGCTGGCGTGCGCGGGCAGCTCGTCGATTGCGATTCCGGAATCACGCAGCAGTCCGACGAGCCCGTCATGCTGCGCGATCGCGAGCTCGAGGTCCGGCATCCCGGTGTAATTGAGCGGCTGCCACTCGGCGGTCACCCGGAGCTCGTTCTCCCAGCAGACCCGCGGGCTCTTCACCGCCACGCGCACCAGGCGCGCGCTGTTGCTGGTCACGCCGTACCTCATGACGACCACTCGGCGATGAAGGTCGCCAGCACCGCGACTGCCTCCACGATCTCGTCGATGTTGATCCGCTCGTTCACCGCGTGCGCGACGCGGACATCGCCGGGACCGTAGAGCACCGCCGGCATGTCCGCGTGATTGGTGAAGAGGCGGAGGTCCGACCCGTAGGGGACTCCGCGCACCCGCGGATCGGTACGAAGGACCGTGCGGTGAGCCTGGGCCAGTCCCTGTACCAGCGGGTGATCCGCCGGTGTCGCGCCAGACTCGAACTGTCCCTCGAACCATTCGATCCGGGGCGGGTGCTCCAGCATCCAGGGATCTTCCCCGGACGCTTCCCGCACACAGACCTCGAGCGACTCCCGTGCGGCCGCCGTCGACTCACCGGGAAAGACCCCGAACCTTCCCTCGGCGACCACCAGCTCGGCCACCGTGCTGTGCCATTCACCGCCGCGTATGGTGCCGATGCTCACCGGAGCCACATAGTCGGGATCATCGTAGAGATCGGTGCCCGAGAGGCCGTGGCGCGAACGCTCCAGTCCGAGAATCGCGGCGTGGATCCTGGAGAACAGCTCGATGGCGCTCACCCCATGCTGCCGCATGGCGCCATGCGCGGCCTTGCCCGGAACGATGAGACGGAAGGTGAGGGCGCCCGACTGCACCGGGCAGAGGTTGAGGCCGGTTGGCTCGAGGATCACCGCGCCGTCCGCGCGGATCCCGTCGACGATCGCGGCAAGCGTGCCGCAGCCGCCCGATTCCTCGCCGGTGACGCTTTCGACGATGATGTCGCCGCGAGGCACCCACGCCATGTCGTGCAGCACCACCAGGGCGAAGATGCCGGCGGCGAGTCCCGACTTCATGTCGCAGGACCCGCGGCCGTGCAGCCAGCCGTCGCGCACCAGTCCGCTCCACGGCGGATCGCTCCAGAGCGCGGCGTCACCGGTAGACACGACGTCGACGTGACCATTGAGGATGAGCGAGCGTCCGCCGTCACCGCCGGCCCATCGTCCTATGACGTCGACGCGACCATCCGGAGTGAACCCGTCGTCGCCGAAGGCGGGATGACCGCGCAGCCGCTCGAACCGGACCGGGAGGATCCGGGTCTCGAGCCCCATCGCGCGGAGCTGCTTCGCCACCAGTTCCTGCACCGGCCCTTCTTCACCTGG
>DATEOL010000094.1:0-2890 GCA_035274025.1 Gemmatimonadales bacterium
CTGGGGGGCCTCGGGCCGGTATCGCCGGGGGCGACCAGGTTCAGCCCGTGCCGCCCCTTTCGCCACGAGACCCTCGAGCGCCGAATAGGCGTTCGCACGCGCGAGCCCCGCGGCACGCGCGATGGCGTAGCCGGTTCCGGGCCCGCGGGTGATCAGGACCTCGTAGACGTGTGATTCGGTTGGGGTGAAGTCGAAGGGGGTAAGGTCGAGCATGGGGGAGTAGTATCGTCTACTACGGGGGTCCGTCAAGCGCGGGCGGAGGACGGGGCGCCGGGACGCCTGCACTGTCCTCCCGTCCTCCCGTCCTCCCGACTTCCCGTCCTTACGTGTACTCGACCGGCCTTCCCGCGACCTTCGCGATCAACGCCAGCCTGAACGTCACGTCGACCAGCCGGCTGTCGACTCGGTCGTCATGGTTGAGCGGATAGCCGTGATAGGTCGCCGCATGCGTCGTCTTGGGCGGTGCCGCGAGCTTCTTCGGCCGCCAGACGCCGCTTTCATCGCACTCGAGCTCGAGCCTCGAGAGCACCTTCCCTGCCAGCGGCGACCCGGCGAGCGCGCCGATGCGCGCCAGCTGTTCATAGAAGATCAGCGCGAACGGGATGTCGGGGACATTACCCTTCGCGTCGGTTTCGGTCGGGTCGCCCAGCAACAGATCGGTCGGCTTGAGGCTCTTCTTGCCGAGCTGGATCGCGTAGGCACGCTTGGGCGCATGGGTCGAGAGGTACTGTCCCAGGCGCTCGGTGAACGCCGCGCGCTCCCGCCGGAGCATCGGCATCGCCGCTACCATCGCCAGCGAATACCAGGTCGGAGGATGGGCTTCGTGATGGAGGATCGTGCTTCCGCCCGAGCGGGCGAACGGCTTTTCCGCCAGGGAGCTTCGAAGGAAATTGGATACCGCGGTGGCCACCTTGTGGGCTGCCCCGCGCACCCGCGGGTCATCATGGAATCCGCATTCGGCGAGTGCGGCGGTGGCCGCTTCGCGGTTCCGGTCCCGCAGCCATTCCGCAGCGGTCGGCACATCCTTGGCGAGCTTCTGGAACTCGAAGAGGAGCCCGGGATCTTCGTCCCGCGAGAGGACCCGGAAGAGCAGCCGGTCGGCCAGCTTGAACGCCCGCCCCGCGCGGGGATAGGCCAGCTGGGTCAGGCGCCGGTACTGCGCGATCGTCCCCGGTTCCTTGATGCCGTCCTTGGCGGAGGGCAGTATGCCAAGGAAGGAGCCTCCCCAGGACCCGTCGTCCTTCTGCTTCCGGGTGACCGCCTGCACCGCCTTCGACTCGACCACCAGGGCTTCCAGAGCCTCGAGTCCCGTCTGCCCCGGGGGGGCCAGCTCGCGGAGGGTGCGCAGGCGCACGCTCTCGCTGCCGTGTTCCAGCAGCCAGGACAAAGGAATCCGGTACGGCGTCGTGAGGTCCACGGCCCCCCTAGGGGTGGGGAATGGTGCAAAAACGACGCGAAGATAAGGGGGACGACGGGTTGCGGGCTACGGGCGGGGGCTACGGCGACGGGCTACGGGCTATGGGATCCCCCGCATCTCGGATTTGCCACGAAGTCCTGGATCAGCGCGGCCACCGTATCCGGGCGTTCCACCTGGGGACGGTGAAATGCTCGATCCAAGACCTCTAACCTCGTGCAGGGCAAGGCCGTGCGAACCGAATCGGCGACCCGCACAGGGATCACCGGATCCGCTGAGCCCCAGATCAGGAGGACCGGCCCCCCGTAGCCCGTCGCCTGTCGTCCGTAGCCCGTCGCCCGTCGCCTGAGGGCCTCGAAATCGAACTGCTCGAGCACCGCGGAGGTCGACGCCCGGTACGCCGGGTCGAACGAGGGGTCGTAGTCTCGCCGGCTCTTCGGCTCCCCCAGCCATTCCGGGTCATGAAGCGGCAGGATGCTCGACCGCGCGGCCTCCCAGATGGCGATGAGGCGCGCCCGCCGCTCCGTCATCGAGTCGGCCATCCCGGCGAGGCCGACGTCGAAACCCGCCGGCGCGATCAGCACCAGGGCCACGACGCGATCGGATTCCGTGAGCGCCGTATTGAGCGCGATCTCCCCGCCCATGCTGTGGCCGACGAGGATCAGCGGGCCCGGCACCGCGGACAGGAATCCGCGCACCCGGTCGGTCATCGCATCGAGGGTGTAACGCCCGGCCGGCTTCTCGCTCACGCCGAACCCCGGAAGGTCGAACGCGATCACCTTGTGGTGCTCGGCGAGTCGGTCGAACACCGCACGCCAGGTCATCAGGTGATCGCCGAAACCGTGGATGAGCACCAGGGTCGGCTCGCCGGTGCCGGCATTGACGGCGCGCACCTTTGCGTCGCCAGCGCTGAGCCACTGGGACTCGTGCAGTGCCTCGGGGCGGTTGGGGCGGTTGTGGCGGTTGAAGAGAAGGGCGACCGACGCCACGAGAACGACGGCAGCAACGCGCTTCATCGCTGGGTCTCCCGACTCGCGAGTCGTGACTCGCGACTACAGCCCAAAGACGAGCAGCACGCCACCCGGATTCATGCCTGCCGGCAGGTCGCCCGCCGCGGCACCGCTCACCACCGCGAGATACTGCTTGCCGTCCGGTCCCGCGAAGGTGATCGGCGTGCCCGCGATCCCCGATGGGGTGCGGAAGCGCCAGAGCTCGTGGCCGTTTTCCGCGTCGATCGCCTTGAGGTACCCGTCGAGCGTTCCGTAGAACACGAGTCCGCCTGCGGTCGCGAGGGCACCTCCAGAAAGAGCTTCGGCCTCACGCACTTCCCATGCGATCGTGGTCCTGGTCGCATCCCAGGCGAGGAAACGCCCCCGATTTCCACCCGGCCCCGGGGTCACCTTCACGTTTGCCCCGATGAACGGCTTCCCGGGCGTGAATGCCGCGGGGACGATCTCGTAGTCCATGCAGAGATTG
>DATEOL010000095.1:0-5286 GCA_035274025.1 Gemmatimonadales bacterium
CGCCACGCGAACCACTTATGCGGATGGCTTTTTCACGGGCGCACCCCCACCCGCTCGGTGTAACGATCCAAACTGACCCACCACCCTGATGCCTTGACCGTCTACAACAAGACCGGTAGCTTGTTGTAGACCGACAAGGTATCAAGCATGCCAGCCCCGGAGCTCCAGCAGGGCACCCTCGACCTCCTCATCCTGAACACGCTTGCCTCCGGCGCGCTGCACGGCTGGGGGATTTCCCGTCGTATCCGCGAAGCCTCGCGCGACGTGCTCCAGGTCCAGCAAGGCTCGCTCTATCCCGCCCTCTACCGCCTCGAGGACAAGGGGCTCATCGCGGCAGAGTGGGGCATCTCCCTCGAAGGGCGAAAGGCCAAGTTCTATCACCTGACCGCGTCCGGCAGGAAACAGCTCGCGCGCGAGACTGAAGCCTGGAAGACATGGTCAGGCGCGGTGAACCTGGTCCTGCGCACGACCTGACGATGAGCCTCCTCCAGCGACTTCGCGCCCTCCTCTCGGGCAACCGCGTCCACCAGGACATGCAGGACGAGATGCGCTTCCATCTCGACATGGAATCCGACGCCGGCGAGAAGTCCGGCCTCAGCACCACAGAAGCGCGCCGGCAGGCGAAGCTCGCCTTCGGCTCGGAACAACGCTACCGCGAGGAGGGCCTCGAGGCCCGCGGCGTGAGCCTCTGGCACGACCTCGGTGCCGACCTGCGCTACGCGGTGCGCGTGCTCCGGCGCACACCGGTGTTCACCGCGGTCGCCGTGGTGACCGTGGGACTCGGCATCGGCGCCAACACCGCGATCTTCAGCGTCGTCAACACGGTCCTGCTCAAGCCCCTGCCCTACACCGATCCCGGCGCGCTGGTGAGCGTCTGGGACGGGGGGCACTCGCGCGCCGAGTTCGCCGGGGTGCGTGACCGGGTGAAGACGCTCACTTCGGCGGCCGCGTACATGCCCAACTGGAGCATGAGCCTGAGCGGTGACGGCCCGCCGGAACGCATCGTCACCTCACTGGTGAGCTCCGACTTCTTCAACGTGCTCGGCGTCACTCCCCAGGTGGGGCGCTTCTTCCGCCCCGGTGAGGACATGCCCGGCGTGGAGCGCGTCGCCGTGATCGGGTATGGACTCTGGCGCGACCGGTTCGGCGCCGACCCTTCCGCCGTCGGGCGGCAGATCGACTTGGACGGCGTGAAGTGGACCGTGGTCGGAGTGGCGCCGCGCGAATTCACCTTCCCCGAGCCGGGCACCCGGCTCTGGATCCCGATCGACATGAACCCCAAGTCACCGGCGTACTGGGGCAGCTACGGCAACCAGCTCATCGGCCGGCTCAAGCCGGGGGTGACGAAGGAGCAGAATGTCGCCGAGGTCCGGAACCTGGCGGCGCAGCTCCGCATGGAGAATCCGGTCTGGCGGCCGACCGAAGGGTACCTGGAGGGCATCACGGTCAGTGGACTCCAGGATCACCTTGTGAAAGACAGCCGCCGCTTCCTCGGCGTCCTGCTCGGCGCCGTGGGCCTGGTGCTCCTTATCGCGTGCGCCAACGTGGCCAACCTCCTCATCGTCCGCGGCTCCGCGCGCGAGCGCGAGATCGCGATCCGCGCGACGCTGGGGGCGGGCCGCCGGCGGATCACCCGTCAGCTCCTGGTGGAAGGCGTCGTCCTCGCGTCCATCGGCGGAGCGCTCGCCGTGGCCCTGGCGGTGGCCGGCACCGGCGCGCTGATGCGGCTTCTTCCCTCGGCGACGCCGCGCCTGAGCGAGGTGCGAGTCGATGCGGTCACCCTTGGCTTCACCGCGCTGCTCACCCTGGCGACCGGCCTCCTCTTCTCGATCGCGCCCTCGCTCCGGCTTGCCGGAACCGGAGGCGGGGCGGCCCTCGCCGGTGGCCACGCGAGCCAGTCTGCGCATCCTCGGCGGCTTGCCGGCGCGCTGGTGAGCACCCAGATCGCCTTCGCGGTCGTGCTCGCGATCGCGGCGGGTCTGCTGGCGCGGAGCTTGTCCCGACTGCTCGACGTGAATCCGGGCTTCGAGACCGTCGGCATCGCGACCGCCCGGGTCAGCCCGCCGCGCGCGAAGTACCTCGCCAAGCCGGCGCAGCGCGCCTTCCACGCCCAGCTGCTCGAGCGGGTCCAGGCGTTCCCGGGAGTCACCAGCGCGGCGATCACGACCCAGCTCCCCTTCGACCAGACCAGCCCGATCTACGCGATGTGGGTGGATGGATATACGACCGACCCCAACGTGCTCGAGCTCTACGAGTGGCGCGCGATTACGCCCGATTTCCTTCGCACGATGGGCATTCCGATCCGGAGCGGACGCAACCTCGACGGCCGTGACCGCGAGGGCACAGTGCCCGTTGCGCTCATCAATGAGACGGCGGCGAAGAAGTACTGGCCCGGCAAGAGTCCGATCGGCGGGATCATCCGGTTTCCCTGGAAGGACCCGCTGGAGGTCGTGGGTGTCGTCGCGGACATCCGCAACAACGACCTCAAGCAGGCCCCGATGCCGACGTTCTACCTGGCATTCGAGCAGTTCCCCCAGGCCGACGCGTACGTGGTCGCGAGCACGCCGGACAATCCGGGCCGCGCCCTGCGGGCGATCCGCACCATCGTGGGCGAGATTTCGAGCGACACGCCGGTGAGTGAAGACCAGACGATGGACCGACTCATCGAGCGCTCGGTCGCGACGCCCCGTTCGGCGAGCCTGCTGCTTCTGAGCTTCGGCGCGCTCGCGCTGGTGCTGGGCGCGGTGGGGACCTATGGACTCGTGGCCTACGGCGTCGCGCGCCGCACCCGCGAGATCGCGGTGCGGCTCGCGGTCGGCGCCCAGCCTGCGAATGTGATCGGGATGGTGATCAAGGACGGGGCGAAGCTGGCGGGCGCCGGGATCCTGTTCGGTCTCCTGGCCGCCCTTGGCCTCACCAGGCTGATGCGGAGCCTGCTCTTCGAGACCGCACCGGTGGATGCGGTGGCGTTCACCACGGCGCCGCTGGTGCTGGCCGCGGCGGCGCTCGCCGCCTGCCTGGTGCCGGCGCTCAGGGCTTCGCGAATCGATCCTGCATTGTCATTGAAAGAGTAGGGGCCGGGCATCGCCCGGCCCCCTACGCTAATTCGCCGCATTCCCTCCGTTGGCCCACTTCCGGAACCAGCTCATCATGTACAGCTGCGTCCGCATCCAGTTGGAGGGACGCGAGCTGGTGCCGTGCCACTCATTCTCGAACCGGAGCAGCACCGCCGGCACGCCGCGCATCCGGAGCGCCGAGTAGTACTCTTCGGTCTGCGGCATCGGAGTCCGCATGTCGAGCGTGCCGGTCATCAGCATCGTGGGGGTCTTCACGTTCCCGACATACATGAGGCTCGACTGCTTGAGCCACGGCATCGGGTCTTCCCAGAACGGCTTCTCGAAGAAGTTGTAGGTGAAGAGCGGGATGTCGGTCTGGCCCGCGAAGCTGATCCAGTCGATCACCGGGCAGCGAACCGCGGCCGCCGCGAAGCGGTCGGTGTGGCCGATCACCCAGCTGGAGAGCACGCCCCCGCCCGAGCACCCCCCCACGAACATCGCCTTGGTATCGATGTAACCCCGGCCGACGACCGAGTCGACACCGGCCATCAGGTCATCGTAGTCCACACTCGGATAGGCGTGCATGATCGCGTTGCCGAACGCCGAGCCGTATCCGGTGCTGCCGCGCGGGTTGGTGTAGAGAACGACGAATCCGTTCGCGGCGAAGTTCTGGAACATCCAGTTGAAGCCGACGTTGTAATTCCCGTGCGGTCCGCCGTGGATCTCGAGGATCAGCGGATATTTCTGCCCCGGGGTGAACGAGGGCGGCTTCACGATCCAACCCTGGACCTTCGCCCCGCCGCTCGAGGCATACCAGATCTCCTCCACCTCGCCCACCCGGGTTCCCGTCATGAGATCGGCATTGAGCTCGGTGAGCTGGGTCAGCGCCGCCGGCTTCTTCACGTCCAGCCGCACGATGTCGGGCGGCGCCGACGAATGGCTCCGCACCGCAAACGCGACGCCGTTCTTCGCAATCGACGGCTGGCTCACGATGTGGGTGCCGGTGGTCAGCTGCTTCGCGGGACCGCCGAGGGGCGCGTACCACATGTTGCTGGTGCCCTGGTCGTCGGCCGTGAAGTACAGGCCCTTCGAGTCCGCCCCCCACTGGATCGACGCGGGATCCCGGTCCAGCCCCTGGGTGAGCGGCGTACGAGCCGACCCGTCGATGTTCATCGTGTAGAGCGTGAGGGCGCGATAGCTGTCCTTCGACTCCGGCGCGCCCGTGAATGCAATCAGGCGGCCATCGGGTGACACGCTCGGATTGGACCACCAGCCGGCGTCTGGCGTGAGGCGGCGCATCGCGCCACTCGTCACGTCGATCGCGTAGATGTTGGCGCAGCGATAGCACATCTCCGCCTTGGGATCGTCATTGCCCTCGAAGACGATCGTCCGGCCGTCGGGGGTCCAACCCCACGCGACGCCACCCGGAATGCCGTTGCTGCGGCCGCCGACATTCCACTCGCCCCTCGTGACCTGCCGGGGCGTGCCGCCGGTCGCGGGCACGACGAAGAGATGGTTGTAGCCCTCGTCGAGGTAGCCGTTGCGATCGGCCCGATAGATGAACGATCCCACGATTCGCGGTGCCTTGGTCCACTGGGCGCCGGTCGGCGCCGAGGGCATGTCGATCCGCCAGTTGTCGCTGCTGGGGACGAACCCCGAGAAGCCGATCCACTTGCCGTCGGGTGACCAGCGAATGTTCGCCGGCGCCTTCTGAAGCCGCGTCACCTGGATCGCCGCACCTTCGGCGTCCATGTAGCGCACCCAGATCTGCGCGCCGCCCGGCTCGCCTTCGGCCAGGTACGCGATGCGACTCCCGTCGGGAGACCACACCGCGCTCGAGCCTTTCACCAGCTGACGTTGCTTCGAGCCGTCGGCGTTCATGAGCCAGAGCGCCGCGTCGAAGTTGTCCTTCATCTTGTCGACATAGCGCCGGGTCCAGATCACCTGGGACCCATCGGGCGAGACCTTCGGCTCGGCCGCGGTCTCATAATCCAGATAGCGATTGACCGTCAGCAACGAATCGCTGGGCTTCTCCTGCGCCCGGAGGGCGGTCGAGGCGGTCAGGACGGTTAGGGCGGTTAGGGTCGACCTCACCAAACGCATACGACCTCCAATGGATCCGGTTTTACGGCTCACGGCTCACGTCTCACGGCTTACGGCTTACGGCTTACGGCTTACGGCTTACGGCTTACGGCTTACGGCTTACGGCTTACGGCTTACGGCTGTTTCC
>DATEOL010000096.1:0-8383 GCA_035274025.1 Gemmatimonadales bacterium
GACAGGCGGACGGGCGGATCGGCGGATAGGCGGAGGAGATCCTGTCGCTGTCCCGACCCGGTGTTGACTCGGCGGACCTCGATCATTCGGTGAGAACCGCGTTGGATGAGCGAACCTTCCGCGCTCACGATTTGTCCATCGAATCCCTGTGCCAGGCTATCCGCGCCGCGTTTGAGCTCCGCGGCGAGGAGCCAGGTGCGGGTCTCTCCGGAATCTGTGGTGACCAGCATCGGGTACGGCCGCTCGATCAGCGTGCCCTGATAAGTACGAAAGATTCCGTACTCATAGCTGGATGAGGCCGGCGGTTTCTGCGCGAAGGCCAGGATCAGCGTGAGGCCCAGGCCGGCGAGGAGGAGTGCGGGCACTCGCGTCCGGAGGAAGCTCTTGATCGCCGGCTCCGCGGGCAGGTAGCCGACGTAGAAGGAGTCGCGAGTCGTGAGTCGCGAGTCGCGAGAAACAACGGGGATTGCCTCGATTCGCGTTCCCGGCGCGTTGGCGCTCTCCTGAACCAGCACCCGCCCATTCTCGATCTTCAGGTTGTAGGTGGCGATCCGATCGTCGTAGGGCGGTGGACTGGTGCCGTTCTCCGGCAGGTACTGATATCCGTGCCAGGGACAGGTGATGCATCCGTCGATGATGCGCCCTTCCGCAAGCGGCCCGTTCTGGTGTCGACATACCCCCGAGACGCAGGAGAGTCGGTCATTGTGGCGGAAGATCGCGACCCGCTCGCCGCGCACGATCGCGCCGATCGCGCGACCCTCGGCGATGTCGCCGACCGCGCCCGCATCGACCCAGTTGCCCTGGGCCGCGAGCAACGCGTCGCGCCGCCATTCGCGGAGACCGCTGACGGCATGGAGACCGAACACCAGTACGGCACTGCCGAGGACCCACGTGTCGGCGACCGTTCCGCCTTCGGACTGCAGCTCGCCCAGCGCCACATGAAGCACGAGAAGCCCGAATGCCACATAGACCATCATGTGCAGCGTCTTCCAGGCGCGCGGGGACAGGACCGACAGCCAGTAGTCGTGGCTGGTCGCGGCCATCACCACGAGGATCAGCAACGCGGCGAGCCCGAGCCATTCGAAGGGAAATTCAGCCGGGAATTTCGTCGTCGGTGCCCCCTGCATCAGGCTCGTGAGCGGGAACACCGCGCCGCCGCCGTGATACTGGAGCAGGGCGAAGATCGCGTGACCGAGCCCCAGCAGGGCCATGGTGACGCCGAGATGGCGGCGATTGTAGAGGAGCGCGTTGAACCGGTGGTCGAGGCGTGCGAGGGGGCCGATGCACAGGATGAAGGTGAGGAGCGCAAACGCGGTCGTGCCCAGCGCGCGAATCAGCGCGGTCTCGAGCGTCGCGTGGGGCCGCGACAGGGACACCGTCGTGAAGCCGCCCACCATGGCGAGAATCGCCACGACCAGGACCAGGTCGTAGCGCTTCTTCGCCGGATTCCAGTTGACGGCCTGGTAGCGGACGCTCATGCGCGCCTGAGGATGGCCGCGAGCGCCACCGCGATGGAGATGATGCCGACGGCAATCACGATGAGGAGATGGGCCCGGCGGAGGGGTCGAATCATCGGGGCCGGCCGTCGCGCAGAAGCCTGAGGGCAAGCCAGGGCCAGAGCAGGATCGCCGCCGGCAGCATCAGCAGGCGGAATCCGGGTGTCCCATTCGCGGCCACCGGATCGAGGCGGCCACTCCAGCGCCAGGCGAACGGGAGGGCGAAGACGAGGCCGACCAGCAGGTACGCGTTGATCAGGGCCATGGGTCTCGATGGGGAGTTGTTGGCTTCATGAACGCCGGGAACCTGCCACCCGGTTCCCGGCGTTCCACCATTGCGCTTCGTCGGCGGCGCGGAGTACTCTCCGCTCCATGGCCAAGGCCAGCGGCAACTCGACCGGCGAATTCGAGCGCCAGCTCACGAAGGTACTCGACCAGGCGTACGGCACCGCGCTTCGTCTGACCGGTACGGCGGCGGATGCGGAGGACCTGGTGCAGGACGCCGCGCTGCTGGCGCATCGCGGATTCCCCGGCTTCCAGGCCGGCAGCAACTTCCGGGCATGGTTCTATCGGATCCTGCTCAATCGATTTTACTCCAACTACCGGCGGCAGCGGCGCGCCGGCGTGAGCGTGGACCTGGACGAGACCCCCGAACTCTATCTCTACCAGCAGGCTGCGGCGAGCGGGGTCACACCCGACAGCGATACCGCGACGGCGCTGGTCGACCGGCTCGATTCCGAGCTGGTGCAGCGCGCGCTCGACGCGCTGCCCGAGGAGTTCCGCACCGTGGCCACCCTCTACTTCATGCAGGACCTGCCATACCAGGAGATCGCGGACATGCTCGACGTGCCGATCGGCACGGTGCGCTCGCGGCTGCATCGCGCGCGACGGATGCTCCAGAAGGCGCTGTGGGAAGTCGCCGCCGAGCGCGGCATCGTGGGGGCGCCATGACCCAGCCGACCCACCTGAACTGCAAGGACTGCGTCGACCGGCTGGGCGATTTCGTCGATCGCGAGCTGTCGACGGAGGAGGTCGCGGCGGTCGAGCGACATCTCGAGGAATGCTTCGGTTGTGCCCGGGAATTCCGGTTCGAGGGCGCGGTGCTGGAATCGATCAAGGTGACCTTGCGGCGCGTGCAGGCACCGGCGTCGTTGCTGGAAAAGATCAGGCGTAGCCTGGACTCCTAGAAGGTCTCCAAGGTCTCACAGGTCTCAAAGGTCCCATGAGAGTCACGAGTCGCGAGTCGCGAGTCGCGAGAGGTGCGTTTCTCGCCCTCTGCCTGCTGGTCCCGACCGCCAGCCCGTCTGCCCGCCTGTCCGCCCAGTCCATCGCCGACAAGGTCAAGGGACTGACCAAGTTCGACGGGTTCATCCCGCTCTACTGGGATGCGGCCTCCGGCAAGCTTTTCTTCGAGGTCACCCCGGGCCAGGAGATGATCTACGTCGTCTCGCTGCCCGCCGGCCTGGGGTCCAACGACATCGGACTCGATCGCGGCCAGCTCTCGGGTGAGCGCATCGTGCGGTTCGACCGCGTCGGTCCCCGGGTGCTGCTCACCCAGCCCAACCTGCGCTACCGCGCCGCGAGCACCACGAATCCCGCGGAACAGCGCGCCATCGCGGAGTCGTTCGCGACCAGCACGCTCTGGGGATTCAAGGTCGAGGCGGAAAGCGACGGCAAGCTCCTGGTCGACGCGACCGACTTTGCCTTGCGTGATGCGCACGGGGTGATCGGGGCGCTGCAGCGCACCAGGCAGGGCAGCTATCGACTCGACGCGACGCGGAGCGCGCTCTACCTGCCGCGGACCCGCGCATTCCCCCGGAACTCGGAGATCGAAGTCACCCTCACGTTCACGGGAGAGCCGGGCGGCGGATACGTGCGTGACGTGACGCCGAGTCCCGATGCGGTGACCGTTCGCGAGCGGCACTCGTTCGTCGCACTGCCCGAGCCCGGCTTCGAGCCCCGCGAGTTCGATCCCCGCGCCGGCTATTTCGACTTCTCCTGGTTCGACTACTCGGCGCCATTCCCACAGCCGCTCACCAAGCGGTTCATTACCCGGCATCGCCTCGCCAAGAAGGACCCCTCCGCTGCGGTCAGCGATCCGGTGACGCCGATCGTGTACTACCTGGACCCGGGCGTGCCCGAGCCGGTGCGCACCGCGCTGCTCGATGGCGCGCGGTGGTGGAACCAGGCCTTCGAGGCCGCGGGATACCGCAACGCCTTCCGGGTGGAAGTCCTGCCCGATACCGCCGACCCGCTCGATGTCCGCTACAACATGATCCAGTGGGTGCACCGGGCGACGCGGGGCTGGAGCTACGGGTCGAGCGTTACCGATCCGCGAACTGGGGAGATCCTCAAGGGGCACGTGACACTGGGCTCGCTCCGCATCCGTCAGGACTACATGCTCGCCGAGGGGCTTCTCCTTCCATATACCCAGGGGACCGAGCGATCTCCCGAGGCGGAAGCCATGGCGCTCGCGCGGATCCGGCAGCTTTCGGCTCACGAAGTGGGGCACACCCTTGGCCTCTCCCACAATTACATCTCGAGCACGCAGGGCGGCGCGTCGGTGATGGACTACCCGCATCCGCTCGCGACCCTCAAGACCGATGGCAGCATCGATCTCTCGCAGGCCTATCCCGAGGGGATCGGCGCCTGGGACAGGGTGTCGGTCGCATGGGGCTACCAGGACTTCCCCAGCGGGACCGACCAGAAGGCCGCCCTCGACAGGATCATCGCTGACGCGCGGGCGAAGGGCCTCACGTACCTCACCGATCAGGATGCGCGCCCCACCGGCAGTCCCCATCCGCAGGCGCACCTCTGGGACAACGGCGCCGACGTGGTGACGGAGCTGGATCGCATGGTGCAGCTGCGCCGCGCGGTGCTCGACCGGTTCGGCGAGGCCGCCATCAAGCGCGGCACGCCGATGGCTACGATCGAGGAGGTGCTGGTCCCGCTCTACTTCTATCACCGCTACCAGGTGGAAGCGGCGGTCAAGGTGATCGGCGGCCAGTGGTACAGCCTCGCGGTGCGGGGTGACGGCCAGACGCCGGTCCGCGCGGTGCCGGCGGCCGAGCAGCGGAAGGCGCTCGAGTCGGTGCTCGCGACCATCCGTCCCGAGTTCCTCGCGCTTCCCCGGCCGTTGCTCGCTATCATTCCGCCCCGGCCCGCGGGATACGACGCGACGCGGGAGCTCTTCGATCGGGAGACCGGGCTCTCGTTCGACGCGGTGCGGCCGGCCAGCACCGGAGCGGACATGGTGATCTCGCTCCTGCTCGATGAAGAGCGCGCGGCGCGACTGGTCCAGCAGCACGCGCTCGATCCGGCGGCGCCGGGACTCGAGGACGTGCTCTCCCGGCTGGTCACCGCGACCTTCGGTGCCACACCGGCGAACGGGTACCACGCTGAGCTGGGCCGCGCGGTGCAGCAGGTCGTGGTCGAGCGCTTGATGGACCTCGCGGCGACCTCTGGAATGCCGCAGGTGCGGGCGATCGCGGCGCTGCAGCTCGAGGATTTGCGTCGCCGACTCGCGGTACCCGCGGTTGGGCTGGGAGTTGGCGAGAGGGCGCACCGGCAGCTGATCGCGAGCGACATCGCCCGGTTCCGTGCGCGAGGTTGGGAGCAGGGCACCAGGGTGCGGAGGCCGGTGATACCTCCGGGCAGCCCGATCGGCGAGACTTTTGAGACCTTGAGACCTTAGAGACTTTCACGGAGCATGACCATGCGGACATTGCTGCTGACTCTTTCGCTACTGGGCGTCACCACCGCACTGCGGGGACAGGCCACCGCGCCGCCGCCGCCGCCCGCCAAGCCCGAAGACGTCTCGTCGATCGACGGGATCATGAAGGCCGTGTACGACGTGATCTCGGGTCCGGCCGGCCAGAAGCGCGACTGGAACCGGATGCGTTCCCTCTTTCTCCCCGGTGCCCGGCTGATTCCCACCGGCCGGGGGCAGGATGGCAAGGGCGGCGCCCGGGTATGGACGCTCGAAGAGTACATCTCCAACGCCGGCCCCCGGCTGGAGGAGAGCGGCTTCTTCGAGCGCGAGCTGGGCCGGGTGCAAGAGCAGTACGGGAACATCGTGCACCTCATGAGCGCGTATGACTCGAAGCGGAAGGCCGATGACGCGCAGCCCTTTGCCCGCGGCGTCAACAGCTTCCAGCTGTTCAATGACGGGTCGCGCTGGTGGGTGGTGACGATTTTCTGGCAGGGCGAGACCCCGGACACGCCGATTCCGGTGAAGTTCCTCAATAAGTAGCTAACAGCTGCTAGCTACTAGCTGCTAGCCTCGAGTAGCTAGTAGCTAGTAGCTAGTAGCTGGGTTCGATGAACTCCGTCGTTGTGCTTGATGGTGGCCTGGCCACCGAGCTCGAGCGTCGCGGGGCCGACCTGTCCGATCCTCTCTGGTCGGCCCAGGTCCTGGTCGACAATCCCAACCTGATCCGCAAGGTTCACGAGTCCTACTACGCCGCGGGCGCGGACGTCGCGACGTCCGCGAGTTACCAGGCGAGCATCGAGGGCTTCGGGCGCCGCGGTCTCTCGGCCACCGAGTCCCTGAGGCTGATGCGACTCAGCGTCGAGCTGGCCGACCAGGCGCGTCGGAATACCGGGGGGGAAGGGATGGTCGCCGGGTCGGTCGGTCCTTACGGCGCCATGCTCGCCGACGGGAGCGAGTATCGCGGTGACTACGGGGTGAGTTTCGAAACCCTGGCGGGATTTCATGGTCCTCGGCTTCAGGCGCTGATCGAAGCCGGTGCGGACCTGCTCGCGATCGAGACCTTTCCTTCGGCAATCGAGGCACTCCTGGTGCTGGAGCTGTTGCAGCACTGGCCCGGCGTGCGCGCCTGGGTGAGCTTTACCTGCCGCGATGAGGAGCGGACCAGCGAAGGGCAGCTGATCGGGGAAGCCGTCGCGGCCGTCGCTCGCAGTCGGCAGGTGGTCGCGGTGGGCGTGAATTGCGTCGCCCCGCACCTGGTCGAGGGATTGCTGTCGCGCATGCGCGCCGCCACCAGTCTCCCGCTCGTAGTCTATCCCAACGCCGGTGAGACGTGGGATGCCGTGGCGCGGGAGTGGAAGGGAAATCCGGATACCTTCGATCCCGAGCGTGACGTGCCGCGATGGCTCGACCTGGGCGCCCGATGGATCGGCGGCTGCTGCCGGACGACCCCCGGGACTATTTCGGAAATCAGGAAAGCCGTGAGCCGTGAGCCGTGAGCCGCCGGAGCTTGGGACCACTCGGACCATAGGACTCCATGTTTGACGTTGCAATCGTGGGATTGGGTGCAATGGGCAGCGCGTCCGCGTGGCATCTCGCGCAGCGCGGCCGGCGGGTCATCGGTTTCGACCGGTTCCATCCGCCGCATCAGCTCGGCAGCTCCGTCGGCAAAACCCGCATCATCCGGGAGGCGTACTGGGAGAGCCCGTTCTACGTGCCCATCGTCCGTCGCGCCTACGAGCTCTGGGATGAGCTCGAGAAGAAAAGCGGGAAGCATCTGCTCACCCGTACCGGTGGCCTGGTGCTCGGTGACCCCAGTGGGCCCCTCGTCTCGGGCGCGGTGAAGAGTGCAGGGGCGCACGGAGTCCCCTTCGAAGAGCTCGACTCCGCGGCAGTCCGGAGGCGCTATCCCGCCTTCAAGCCCCGCGACGGCCTCACGGGAATCGTCGAGCCGCGGGCGGGCGTGCTCATTCCCGAAGACTCGATCGGCGCGATGCTCGCGCAGGCCGCGTCACACGGCGCCGAGCTGCATTACGACGAGCCGGTCGATTCGTGGGCACCGGATGGAGAAGGCTTTGTCCTGAAGACGGCGAAGGGAACCTGGCACGCCACGCAAATCGTGCTCTCCGCCGGCGCCTGGATGGCGACCGAGCTTCCCGGTATCAAGCTTCCGCTGTCGGTGGCTCGCCAGCTGCTCTTCTGGGTCGAGCCCGCGGGTGGTCGTGCGATGTTCGCTGCCGACCGCTTTCCGATCTGGCTCTGGGACACCGACGATGGCCGCGCGTTCTACGGGTTCCCCGATTTCGGCGACGGGCCCAAGGTCGCGCGCCACCACGGCGGACCGGAGACGACCGCGGAAACGGTCCGTCGCGAGGTTCGGCCCGATGAATCGAACGAGGTGATGGAGTTCCTGCAGTGGGCGATGCCGGATCACTTCGGTCCCGTCATCAGCTCGGGGGTCTGCATGTACACCAATACGCCCGACGAGCATTTCCTGATCGACTGGCACCCGGAGCGGAAGGGCGCGCTGATCGTGAGCCCCTGCTCGGGTCACGGATTCAAGTTTTCACCGGCGATCGGCGAAGCGGTGGCGGATCTGATCGAGGGGAAGAAACCGCGAGTGGCGCTGGATCCGTTCAAGTTCCGTAAAGGTTAGCCGGTTGGGGCGGTTGAGGCGGTTGCAGCGTCACGATTCCCATTCGCAATTGCCGTCGACGGAAATCTCCTGCGCCGTAATATGCTTCGCGCGATCGGACGCGAGGAACACGGCCATGTCTCCCACTTCGCCCATCTCGATCCAGGTCCGCATCGAGATGTGGGCGAGAAAATCTGCCTCGACCGCCTCGACCGTCGTCCCCCGCTCCCGGGCGAGTCGTGCCACGATCCCGCGGCCGCGGGGATTGTCCATCAATCCGGGCAGGATCGAATTGCAGCGGATGTTCCAGGGCCCGAGCTCGCGCGCCACGTTGTGCGTCAGTCCGAGGACGCCGACCTTCGACGCCACGTAGGGCAGGCGATTCGGCAGGCCGGTCCGTGCCGACGTCGTCGACACGTTGAGGATGACGCCGGACCGCTGGGCCTTCATGAGGGGAACCGCGAGACGGATGCAATAGAACATCCCGCTCAGGTTGACGGAGATGCAGCGATCCCAGTCCGCGATGCTGCATTCCTCGAGCGG
>DATEOL010000097.1:0-2872 GCA_035274025.1 Gemmatimonadales bacterium
TCCCCCGGCCCCGGAGATACCGGGCCGCCAGCCGGACTTCGAGTCGGGTGGGGAGCCGGCGGGAGGGCATATCTACTGCTCGGGCCTCATGGCCGGGAACAGGATGACGTCGCGGATCGACGGCTGGTCGGTGAGCACCATGATGAGCCGGTCGATGCCGACACCGAGGCCGCCGGTGGGCGGCATGCCGTATTCGAGCGCGCGGATGTAGTCCTCGTCGAGGGGCTGCGCCTCATCGTCGCCGGCGGCCCGCTGGCGTCCCTGGTCCTCGAAGCGGGCGCGCTGGTCGTCCGGGTCATTGAGCTCGCTGAAGGCGTTCGCCATCTCCTTCCCCAGGACGAACAGCTCGAAGCGCTCGGTGACCCGGGCATCGTCGCGGTGCATGCGCGCGAGCGGCGACAGGATCTTGGGGTAATCGATGATGTAGGTGGGCTGCACCAGGTGCGGCTCGACAAACATCTTGAACATCTCGTCGAGGAGCTTCCCGGCCGAATAGGTGTCGGCTTCTTCCCGCGGCATGCCGCGCTTCACCAGCGCTGCCCGCATCTCCAAATCGCTCGCGCTGAGGATGTCGATGCTCGAACGCGCCTTGACCTCGTCGACGAAGCGCACCCGGCGGAACGGCGGCGTGAAGTCGAGGAGGGTCCCGTTCCTCTCGATCGTCAGGCTCCCGCAGCAGTGCTTCACGACGCCGGAGACCATGCCTTCCACCAGCTCCATGATGTCGGTGTAGTCGGCGTAGGCCTGGTAACACTCGAGCATCGTGAACTCGGGATTGTGGGTGCGGTCCATTCCCTCGTTCCGGAAGTCGTGCCCGATCTCGTAGACCCGCTCGATGCCACCCACGATCAACCGCTTGAGATAGAGCTCGTCGGCGATCCGCAGGTACAGCGGCATGTCGAGCGCGTTGTGATGGGTGACGAACGGGCGCGCCGAGGCACCGCCATAGAGCGGCTGCAGGATCGGCGTCTCCACCTCGAGAAAGCCACGCTCGTCCATGAAGCGCCGCAGGAAGCGGATCGCCTCGGCCCGGGTCTCGAAGATTTTCCGTACCTCGGGATGCACCGCGAGGTCGGCGTAGCGCTGCCGGAAGCGGATCTCGGGATCGTGCAGTCCGCCGAAAATGGTCTCGGTGCCGTCCTCGTTCTTCTGGACCTTGCCACGGGGAAGCGGGCGCAGCGACTTGGCAAGCAGGGTGAACGACGTGACCCGCACCGTGACTTCGCCGGTCCGGGTCCGGAAGAGCCGGCCGGTGGCCCCGACGTGATCGTCGAGGTCGAGCTGCTTCACGACCGGCCAGGCCTCGCCCAGGGCGTCCTGCCGGAAGTAGAGCTGGATCCTGCCGCTCCCGTCCTCGAGGTGACCGAACGCGGTCTTGCCCTGCGAGCGCCAGGCGGCGATGCGGCCGCAGACCTTCACCTCGGGACCGTCCTCGCCCATGTGGTCCTCGTACAGACGGACCGCGGGTGCGCACTGATGGGTGCGGTCGAACCGGTAGGCGAAGGGCGGCACGCCCATCGCCTCGAGGGCCGCGCGGCTCTCGCGGCGGGCCGTCTCGACGAAGGTGCGCTCCTCGATCACGCGGCGGTTCCCCCGAATCGCTTGAGGTAGGTCTGGATCAGCTCGTCGATGTCCCCGTCCATCACGCGATGCACATCGCCGATCTTGAGCTCGCTGCGATGGTCATTGACCATGGTGTACGGCTGGAAGACGTACGACCGGATCTGGTTGCCCCAGGAGTTGTCGGTCTTGGTCGCCTCGAGCTTCGCGCGCTCGGCTTCCTGCTCCTCGAGCCGGCGCTGGTAGATCGCCGCGCGCAGCATCTTGTAGGCGGTTTCCTTGTTCTTGTGCTGGCTCCGCTGGGTCTGGCAGGCGACGACGATCCCGGTCGGGATGTGGGTGAGCCGCACGGCGGACGACGTCTTGTTGACGTGCTGGCCGCCGGCGCCGGATGCCCGATAGACGTCCATCTTGATGTCCTCGTCGCGCAGGTCCACCTCGATGGTGTCGTCGATGTCGGGATAGACGAAGACGGAGGCAAAGGAGGTGTGACGCCGGGCCTGCGCGTCGAACGGCGAGATGCGCACCAGCCGGTGCACGCCCTTCTCCGCCTTGAGGAAGCCGTAGGCGTACTGGCCCTTGATCTCGATGGTGGCCGACTTGATCCCCGCTTCCTCCGCGGGAACCATGTCGAGGATCGTCACCTCGAAGTCCTTCCGTTCCGCCCAGCGGACGTACATCCGCATGAGCATCTGGGCCCAGTCCTGCGACTCGGTGCCGCCGGCTCCGGGGTGCACGGTGAGGATGGCGTCGCGAGCATCATCGGGCCCCTGGAGCATGGTCTGGAGCTCGAGGACGCCGAGGGCGCTCACCATCTGCTCGAGCTCGGTGCCGAGCTCGGCTTCGAGGTCCGGATCGGGAGATTCCTGGATGAGCTCCTGCAAGGCGCCCGCGTCCGCGAGCCGCTTGTCGAAGGCGTCGACGGGAAGCACGCGGGCGCGCAGGAGCTTGAGCTCCTGCACCACTTCACGCGCTTTGTCCTGGTCGGTCCAGAACCCGGGGTCCGCCTGCCTGTCCTCCAGAACCTTCAGCCGTTCGCGCCGTGCATCGAGGTCAAAGAAACCTCCGCAGGTCACTGAATCGGGCGTTGAGGCCAGCTAGCTGTTCTGCAGCGGTCATCCTGGGTTCCGTTCCTTGATAGCTGCTAGCTACCAGCTGCCAGCTGCTCGCTAACTGCCCTTCCCGCCGGAATTCCCGACGGGGTTGGTTGCACCCAAACTTAGCTGGTTATCGGGCGAAGTTCGCGTTGAACGTCGACGTCTCGAGCGGTGCGGAGCGGCTGGCAGCCGGCCGCCAGCAGCTAACTGAAGAC
>DATEOL010000098.1:0-12347 GCA_035274025.1 Gemmatimonadales bacterium
ATCGTCGACGACATGGGCGCGGTGGTCGTCATCGCCTTGTTCTACTCGGAACCTCCGCATCTCGTCCCGCTCGCGATGGCCGCGGCCGTGTTTATCGGATTGCTGGGGCTCAACCGTGCCGGCGTCCGGCCGATCACCCCGTACCTGATCGGAGGCCTCCTCCTCTGGATCGCCATTCATGAGACCGGCATTCACCCCACCATCGCCGGAGTTCTGCTCGCGCTCGCGATCCCCTCACGGACCCGGATCAAGGCGCATGAATTCTCGACCCGGGCGAGGGGGCTCATCGCCGAGTTCGACGAACGGGAGACCGGTGACCTGCTGGTCATGACGAGCAAGGGTCAGCAGGAAGCGTTGCATGCGCTCGAGCGCGCGGCAGAACAGGTTCAGGCGCCGCTCCTGCGACTGGAGCATGGCCTGCAACCGCTGGTGCAATTCCTCATCATGCCGCTCTTCGCCTTCGCGAACGCAGGCGTCCGGTTGACCGGACCCGTCGAAGGTCCGCTCCTGACCTCCGTCAGCGCCGGCATTGTCGCGGGTCTGGTAATCGGAAAGCCTCTCGGCATTTTCGGGTTCTCGTGGCTTGCCGTCAGGCTTCGGCTCGCGGCCCTGCCCGCGGGGGTCACGTGGCGTTTCATGCACGGAGCCGCCTGGCTGGGTGGAATCGGCTTCACGATGTCCCTCTTCGTCGCGATGCTGGCCTTCGGCCCCGGGCTGCTGCCGGCTGCCAAGACCGGGATTCTCGTGGGCTCCGTCACGGCGGGCCTCGTGGGCTGGCGCCTTCTGAGCAGGGAGGCAAGGCACAGCGCAGAAGGCCGCCTCGAAGCAGCCTCCGGGAACGAGGACGCAGGGCGTTGAGGCGAGGGAACCCGCTGGTGAGGCCGCCTCCAGCTCGTCATGAGTAGCCGGAATCTGGAAGCGTGTGGACATTGCAGGTGGCGACCTCCGGCGGAGGCGCTGGGTCTGTGAGAGTCCTAAACGCCGCGAACCGGACCTGCGTTGATGGTGACGGCGATGATAGGCACCGTCATCGGGGTCCTTGATGCCTGCATCCGGTATCGGCTGGGGACGCTTCTGGGCGCTTCCATGCTCCGGTCCGCGGTGGCACCCGCCCTCGCGGGCATTAACAAGACGACACTGCCGCGGCTCGTCGTGACTGCCATCATTCCAACGCCGTGGCCTCGTCGCGGTCACGGGGGCAGCCGCTGAGTTCTACAACGCCTCGTCCCAGCGCACGGACAGCCGGCTCGCTGAGGCGATGAGGCCGACCATGCTGTAGGTCTGGACAAAGTTGCCCCACTGCTCTCCAGTCAGTGGATCGACGTGCTCAGCCAGCAACCCGTGTCGGTTGCGGCAGGCGAGCACCCGTTCGAACAGCACGCGTGCCTCGCCCCGACGGCCCAGCGCGGCAAGCGCCTCGATATACCAGAACGTGCAAATCAGGAAGGCGTTCTCCGGAGTCCCGAAGTCGTCGGGCTCGACGTAGCGGTACACGAAATCCCCGTGCCGGAGCTCGCGCTCGATCGCGGCCACGGTGCCCGCAAACCGCGAATCGCCGGCCGAGAGGAACCCCAGCTCCTCGAGCCGAAGCAGGCTGGCGTCGAGTGCGTCCCCGTCGACAGTGGCGACGAAGCTGCCCTTCGAGGCGTTCCAGCAGCGCTCGCTGATGAACCGATGGATGCGCGCGGCGTGGCCCTCCCAGTACGTCGCCCGATCGGCGAGTCCGAGCTGGGCGGCAATTCGAGCCAGGCGATCGCACCCGGCCCAGCACATCACGCTCGAAAAGGTGTGCACTCGCTCCGTGCCCCGAAGTTCCCACAGCCCGGCATCCGGCTGGTCGTAGAGGCGGGCGGCGTGCTCGCCCAGGACCTCGAGGCGGTGGAAAAGTTCCTCGTCGCCCTGGCGCACGAGCCGGCGGTCGAAGTACACGTGGATCGCGCCAAGAATGGCCGCCCCGTACACGTCGTTCTGCAGCTGACGGTGGGCATCGTTGCCGACGCGCACCGGTCCGATACCGCGGTAGCCGGGCAGGGAGTCGACCGGCCTCTCATCGGTCACGGGGCGCCCGCTCACGCTGTACAGCGGTCGCAGGAGCCCGCCCTCGGTGCCCGCGATCACATTGAGGATGTAACTGAGGTAGCGCTCCATGGTGCGCGTCGCGCCGAGACTGTTGAGCGCGCTGACCACGAAGTACGCATCCCGCAGCCAGCAGAAGCGGTAGTCCCAGGTGCGATTGCTGCCGGCCGCCTCCGGTATGGAGGTGGTGAGCGCCGCGACGATGGCCCCGGTGTCCTCGAATACGTTGAGCCGCAAGGTGATCGCCGCCCGAATCACCGCATCCTGCCATTCGAAGGGAATCGCGAGACTCCGCACCCATTCGCGCCAGCCCGCGATGGTCTCATCCTGAAAGTGCCGTCTCACTTCCTCCACCGGGCCCTGGACCGTCTCATCGGGGCCGAGGAGCAGAGTCACGGCATCCTGCAGGAAGAACGGCTGTTCCTCGAGGAGGGCCGTCACCGGTGCATCGGTCGTGAGACGGAGCACAGTATCGCTGCCCAGGTAGCGGACGTGATTCGAGCCCCGAGTATGGGGGGCCCGCTCCAATCCATAGTGCGCCGCGGGGCGGACCCGGAGCCGGATCCGCGGACTGCCGGCGACCCGCTGGGCATGCCGCACCAGCATCATGGGACAAAAGGTCCGGCCATGGTGACGGAAGTGCGGCGCAAAGTCGGTTATCTCGACGACGCCGCCGTGACGGTCGTAGAGGCGGGTACGGAGCACCGGGGTGTTGGCGAGATACTCCTGCTCGGAGCGTTCGAGGTCGACCAGATCGATGGCGAAGAGCCCGAAATCGCCTTCGCTCCCGCCGTCGCGCAGCAGGGAGCAGAACATGGGATCCCCGTCGAACCGCGGAAAGCAGGCCCACACGATCTCCCCGACGTGATCAACCAACGCGCCAATGGTGCCGTTCCCGATCAGAGCGAGGTCGAGCGACTTCATTGCACCTGGTCAGTCGGAATGCGTTCGAGCCATCGCTGCACGGCGGGGACGTCCCGAAGGCGCCAGCGAGCTGCGCTTGGCCCGGGACCGACCTTGACCGACCATCCGGCGAGACCGTTCACCGTCGCGAACGCGTGCTCATCGGTCAGATCGTCTCCGATGAACACGGGAACGCGTCCGCGGAAAGGCGGTTCTTCCATGAACTCGAGCATCGCGATCCCCTTGTCCCGTCCCGCGGGCCGTAGCTCCACCACGCGCTTCCCCCGCTGGACGCAAAAGGCCGGCCCCAGCCCGCTTACCAGCGAGCGGATCAGCCGATGGGCGTACCCTGCCAACCGTGGCGCCTGCCGATAGTGCAGCGCCAGCGAGAGACCCTTGTCCTCCAGCAGCAAGCCCGGGTGGCGTTCGACGGCTTCGCAGAGACGGTCGCGCGCCCGGCCAAGCCCCGGAGTGGCAACCCGGGGTCGCGAGGTCCGCCCGGAGGAGTTCCTCCGCTCGAGTCCGTGCTGCCCCGCCGCCGGAAAGCGGAGCCCCCCGAGCAGTCGGTCGATGTCGCGGATCGAGCGGCCGCTGATCAGGGCCACCGCCCCACCGGTCGATCGGTTGACCCGTTCGAGCACGTGCCGAAAAGCCGGCTCGAGTCGCGCCCGGTCCGGGGATCCCGCGAGGGCGACGAGGGTGCCGTCGATGTCGAGGAAATAGGCCCAGCGGGGATCGGGCTGGGGCGGCATCGACAGGGCATCACGTCGTTCCCGAGGCGGGATCACCGGATCGGAGGGGCAAGAGGCACCGGCTCGCGGCGCGCCTTGCGATCGTGGGTCTTCGCGCCGTCGAGCAAGCGCTCGCGACGACGCATGGCAGCGGCATCGATGAGCATCCGGCCGCCCCAGCGGTAGACGTTGAATTCACGGACCAGGCTGCGCATCAGCCGCATCCGGGTGCGCTGCTCGCCCGGCGCCATCACGATGGCACGGTGCAGCGCGGTGGCACACTGCTCGGTGTCGTAGGGGTTGACGATCAGCGCTTCCGGCAGCTCGCGCGCGGCACCGGTGAACTGGCTCAGGATCAGCACGCCCCGTTCGTCGTCCCGCGACGACACGAACTCCTTGGCGACGAGATTCATCCCATCGTGAAGGCTCGTGACCAGGCACAGGTCCCCCCCGCGATAGTATCGATAGATATCCGCGGGCTCGTGGTGCTCCACGAGCAGCACGATCGGCGGGCAGGGAGCGGCCTTGAAGCGTTCGTTGATCTGCGCCGCCATGGCGCGCACCCGCTGCTCGTAATCCTGGTACTGGGGAATTCGGTGACGCGTCGGCGCCGCGATCTGGATGAAGGTGAACCGTCCGATCCATTCCGGTTCCCGCTCGAGAAGGCGCTCGACCGCTCGAAGCCGCTCCTCGATACCCTTGGTGTAATCGAGCCGGTCGACCCCGACGCCGACCACGTGATGTGGAGGCAACCCATGCCGCTCGCGCACCACGGTCCGGCAGCGCTCCACTGGATCGGCGACGAGCGCCGGGGATGGTGGCGAGTCGATTGCAATGGGGTAGCGCTTGATCGCGGTCAGCTTTCCGCGATAGGAGACCGTGAAGGTCTCCCGGTCGACTCGCGCCTCCAGGAGGCGATCGACAGTGTCCACGAAGTTGTTGCAGTGGAACTGGGTATGGAATCCCAGAATGCTGGAGCCCAGCAACCCGTCCAGCAATTCCTCTCGCCAGGGGCAGATGCCGAAGCCCTCCGGGTTGGGCCACGGGATGTGCCAGAAGGCGACGACCGTCGCTTCCGGCATGGATTCGCGGATCATCCGCGGCAGCAGCGCCAGGTGATAGTCCTGGATCAGAACGATCGGATCCGGGACTTTCGCCTCCTCGGCCACGGCCTGGGCGAATTGCCGATTGACTGCGACGTAGTGCTTCCAGTCGGAAGCGCGGAAGATCGGGCGGACGTGGGCGATATGGCACAAGGGCCATATTCCCTCGTTTGCAAACCCGTAGTAGTACCCTCCCTCCTCCTCCGGACTCAGCCAGACCCGCCGGAGCTGATACGCCGGGTGCTCCGGGGGAACGCGCAGGCGGTCATGCGAATCGACCACGTCCCGGTCAGCCGAGCCGCCGCCGTGCGCGATCCAGGTGCCGGAGCAGGCGCGCATGATCGGTTCGATCGCGGTGACCAGCCCGCTGGCCGGCCGTCGCACCTCGATTCCTTGCGCGGCGCGAACATGGATGTAGGGCTCACGATTTGAGACGACCATCACGTCGTGGCCCGACAGCTCGCTCCGCATGATTTCGCGGAGCGACTCGGGCGTCCACACCAACTGATCGACGTCGCGCGATCGGTGCCTTGCCTCGAGATCCTGAATGAGCGTGCGCAGGTCGCGGGCGAAGGGACGCATCTCGGCCAGCACCGCCGGGTCCGTCGCACGAAACAGTCCCTCTCCCCGGAGGAGCGACTGGAAGCCCTGGGTCCAGCCCCGCCAGCTCAGCTGGGCGACGATGACGGTGATGAACGCAACCGACGCGCCGATTCCGACGAAGAAGAGAAAGAGATAGTACCGCGTCTCGGCGCTGCGACGGGCCACGAAGCTCATGTCGTGAACCAGCACGAGCCTCCCGATCTCGGAACCGGTTGACTCATCAACGCCGAGCGATCGAACCGAGACGAGAACGGGACCCTCCGGTCGGGCAAGGAGATGTCCGGTTGAGCCGGTATAGCCATCGAGCTGAGAGCAGCGGAACTCCGGCGGGAAACTCGGCGTTGACACCGGTTCGGAAACAAGATCGGGGCAGAACGCCATCGCGTAGAGACGTTCATCCTGCGTGATCCGGGCAAAGAACTGCTCCATCCGAATCTGGCTCCCGGCGCGGGCGAGACCCTGAAGCGTCTCCTGAACCGTGTTGGCGATCAGCGTGGCCCGGATGTCGAGGTCCCGCATGAACCACCGCAGGGTGAGCCGGTCCACCAGCGGGACCGCCGCATAGGCAAACGCCGCGAGCGCGAGCAGGAGCGGAATGACAAATCGGAGGGAAAGCCGCATGAGGTTCCGGTAATCCAGACTCGGGTAGGATGGACTGAATGGTTGCCAGAAACAACCCTTGATCGGCGCGGACTTCCGGCGGCCCCGATGTCGCACCTCATCGCGGGAGAACGACAGATTGCTGGGGACCTCGGATACCGGTTGCGGGACTGGAGCATGGGGCACGGAGCACGGAGCACAGAGCACAGGAAAGCAAAGAGGCCGCGGTTCATCGCCGTGGCCTCGTTGTTCCGTGCTCTGTGCGCTGTACCCTGTGCCCTACTCCACGGTCACCGACTTGGCCAGGTTCCGGGGCTGGTCGACGTTGCAGCCGCGCGCGACCGCCACGTGATAGGCGAGCAGCTGCAACGGAACGCTGGTGAGGATGGGGCTCAGCAGGTCGTGGGTCACCGGGACCGTGAACGTCGCATCGGCCAGGCGCTCGATCTCCTTGTCGCCCTCGTTGATGAGCGCGATCACGCGACCGCCTCGCGCCTTCACCTCTTCCACGTTTGAGACGATCTTCGCGTGCACCGCGTCCTTCGGTGCCACCACGACCACCGGCATGTTCTCGTCGATCAGCGCGATCGGCCCGTGCTTCATCTCGGCGGCGGGATATCCCTCCGCGTGGATGTAGGAAATTTCCTTGAGCTTGAGCGCGCCCTCGAGCGCGACGGGGAAGTTGACGCCCCGGCCGAGGAAGAGCGCGTTCTGCACGCCCTCGAACATGTGGGCGAGCGTCTCGATCTCACTGGCCCGGTCGAGCACCTGCTGGATCTTGGCGGGAAGCTGCTGCAGGGCCTGCACGAACTCGCGGCCCTGGATGATGCTCAAGTTCCGGAGCCGCGCGATGCGGAGTGCCACCAGGGCGAGGGCGGCAACCTGGCTGGAGAACGCCTTGGTGCTCGCGACACCGACCTCGGGACCCGCGTGCAGGTAGAGACCACCGCTCACTTCACGCGCGATGGTGCTGCCCACGACGTTCACCAGGCCAACGGCGCGGGCGCCGCGCCGCTTGGCTTCGCGCACGGCCGCGAGGGTGTCGGCGGTCTCGCCCGACTGCGAGATCGCGATGACCAGCGTCCGCTCGTCGAGCACCGGATTCCGATAGCGGAACTCCGAGGCGTACTCGACCTCCACCGGGAGCCGACCCATTTCCTCGATCATGTACTCGCCGATGAGCCCCGAGTGCCATGAGGTGCCGCACGCAGTGATCACGACGCGGTTGAAGCTCTTGACCAGGTCGTCGCCCAGGTTGAGACCCCGGACCCAGGAGTTCCCCTCTTCCTCGAGCAGGTGGCCGCGGAGCGTGTTCGCCACGCTCTCGGGCTGCTCGCAGATTTCCTTCAGCATGAAATGGGGATAGCCGCCCCGCTCGATCGTGGCCAGGTCCCATTCGATCTGGTCGATCGGCTTCTCGATCTTCTCCTTGACCAGGTTCCGCACCCGGTAGCCGCTGCGGGTCAGGACCACCATCTCGCCATCATCCAGGTACACGACCGAGCGGGTGTGCTCGAGAATCGCCGAGGCGTCCGAGGCGACGAACCATTCCTTCTCGCCCACACCAACCAGCAGCGGTGATCCGTTCCGCGCCGCGACCAGCACGTCGGGCTCGTCGGAGCAGATGACCGCGATGCCGTACGCCCCCTGCACATCGCGGAGCGCCGCGGCCACGGCTTCTTCCAGCGAGCCACGGTAGTACTCGCCCACCAGGTGGGTGAGGACTTCGGTGTCGGTCTCGGAGGTGAACGTGTGTCCCCGCTGGACCAGCAGGGTCTTGATGGTCGACGCGTTCTCGATGATGCCGTTGTGGATCAGCGCGATCTTGCCGGTACCGTCGAGGTGCGGATGCGCATTCGGCGTGGTCGGCGCGCCGTGGGTGGCCCACCGCGTGTGACCGATGCCGACGGTGCCCTCCGGCGTGTCGTTCTTGAGCTGGTCACGAAGAACCGCGAGCTTGCCCGCCGCCTTCCGTACCTTGACGCCGCCACCGTTGATGACCGCGACTCCCGCCGAGTCGTAGCCACGATACTCGAGGCGGCGCAGACCCTCGAGGAGGATATGCGCCGCGGGACGGGGACCGACATAGCCGACAATTCCGCACATAGTCTTGGTTCCTTGCTATCTGGCGATCCGGCGACCTGGTGATCTGGCGATCGTACGGCAGTCATTCGCCAGATCGCGAGATCAGAAATTGCCAGATGGGTTCAGGCCATCGCTTCTCGACACGCTTCGACCAGCTGCTCCGCTTCCGGCTCCGTCGGCGCTTCCGCGATCAGCCGGATGATCGGCTCCGTCCCCGAGGGACGGACGTGCACCCATCGATCGCTCCAGGCCAGGCGCAGGCCGTCCCGGTCATCCGCCGACGCGCCGTCGAACTTCGATCGGAGCCGCTGGTAGACCGCCGGCAGGTCGGCTCCGCGGGGCGCCTTTGCCTTCACGATCCGGTACCCTGGAGACGCGCCGACCAGGGTGGAAACAGGCGCGGACTGGGCCGTAAGGTACTGCAAGACAAGGGCCACCCCGACCGGTGCGTCACGCCCAATGTGAAGCTCCGGCAGGATGACGCCGCCATTCCCTTCGCCCCCAATCACCGCGCCTTCCGAACGTATGGATGCAGCAACGTTGGCCTCCCCAACCGGCGCCCGGACGAACCTGGCCCCATGATCCCGGGCTGCATCTTCCACCACCAGCGAGGTACTGAGATTCGCGACGACGACGGGGGGACGGAAGGTCGGGAGGTCTGCCTCCTCCTCGTCCCGCCTTCCCGCCGTCCCGTCCTGCCGGCCAAGCACCGCGCGGACCGCGAAAGCGAGCGTATAGTCCTCCCCGATCGGGTGGCCCTGCTCATCGACCAGGGCAAGCCGGTCCACGTCCGGGTCCACCGCCATCCCGATATCCGCCCGGGCCTGCCGGACCAGCCGGGAGAGGTCGCCCAGATTCTCCGGAATCGGCTCCGGCTCGCGCGGGAAGCGGCCGTCGGGTTCCAGGTTGATCGCGGTGACCCGGCAGCCCAGCCGCTCGAGAAGCTGTGGTATGACGACGCCGCCGGCGCCGCGAACACAGTCGAGCGCCACGTGGAATCGACGCGCCCGGATGGCGGGGATATCCACCCACGGAAGTGTCAGGACGAGGTCGAGGTGACGGGCGATCGCTTCCGGATCGACCGTCAGCGTTCCGACCCGATCCCACGTCGCGCGCGGTGGCCCCGCGTCGGCGATCGCGCGCACCCTGGCACCCGCCTCGGCATCGAGAAAGACTCCGTCGGAGCCGATGAACTTGAGCGCGTTCCACTCGATGGGATTGTGTGACGCGGAGAGCATCAGTCCGGCGCCGGCATGATGATGCTCGACGGCGAGCTGCGTCGTCGGCGTGGCGACGATGCCGAGGTCGACGACGTCGACGCCAACCGACTGGAGACCCGCGATCGCGGCCTTGGCGAACATCGACCCGCTGGTTCGCGCGTCCCGGCCGAGCACGACCATCGGCTTGCCGAGTGCGGCCGCCCAGGCGCCGAGGGCGCCGGCGTAGCGGGCAACCAGCTCGGGCGTGAGGTCGCGGCCGACGATGCCGCGGATGCCACTCACCGAAATCATCAACGTGCTGGAGGCTGTCATTTCGTCTCTTGGTCTCATCGTCTCATCGTCTCAGCGTCTCAGCGTCTCTTCGTCTCGCAGGTCGCAGGTCTCGCAGATCTCCGGCCGAGACGATGAGATGGTGAGTCGATGACACGCTGAAACGATTGGACGATGAAACCACGGGACACTCACCCCATAATGGGCAGGCGCTCGACGTCCGGGAACGCCCGCTGGAACGCCGACACGATCGGGGCGTCGAAGTGGGTCCCCGCGCAACGCTCCAGCTCGTCGATCGCCTCGCCCGGCGTGCGCGACGGACGGTAGGCCCGGCTCGTCGTCATCGCGTCGAATGCGTCGGCCACGGATACCAGTCGCGCAACGATCGGGATGGAAGGACCGGAAAGGCGGTCGGGAAAGCCGGTGCCGTCGATCCGCTCGTGATGCGAGCGCACGATATCGAGCACGAGGGGATGCTCGCGCCGGAGGGGCTCGAGGATCTCCTCGCCTTCGACGACGTGCTTCTTGATTTCCTCGAACTCATCGGGCGTGAGGGGACCCGGTTTATTGAGTACATCATCGCGGGTCCCGATCTTCCCGATGTCGTGGAGCTCGCCGCCGAGCCGGATCTGGTCGAGGATTTCGCCGGTGTATCCCATCTGAACCGCTGTCTTCACGGCGTACACCGCAACGCGGTTCGAGTGCCCTCGGGTGTACACGTCTTTCTTCTCCAGCATCCGCACGGCCATCTGGATCTGGCCCAGGAACATTTCCTTGTTGCGCCGCACCAGCTCGCGCAGCTGCGCCTCGAGCCGTTCCTGGTAGCTCTGCTGGAGGTAGCGGTTTTCCAGCGTGAGCCGGTGACGCTCGAGCGCGTTGTGGATGCGAGCACGAACCTCGTCGAGCTGGACCGGCTTGGCGAGATAGTCGAGCGCGCCCTGCTGCAGGCACTCGACCGCCGTGCCGACTTCGGCCACACCGGTGATCACCAGCACGGCGGTGTCGGGCCAGGTGCGCCGCACGCGGCGCAGCAGCTCGATGCCGTCCATCCCCGGCATGTAGATATCGGTGATCAGGAGGGGAACGGGACCCTCGCGCTCGAGCCATTCGAGCGCGGCAGACGCGGATTCGACTTCAACGGTAGACATGCCCTGCGACTGCAGCACCCGGGCGAGCGTGCGGCGAACCAGCGGGTCGTCATCCACGAGGAGACAATGCGCCGTTCCACGGGATGCCTTCGCCGCGACGTCGGGTTGGACGAGGGACACGCCCAAAACTAATTGGCGATCGAATGATCTGGCGATCGGGCGATCAAATACGGGACACCGATGCTCACATGAGGGGCGCAACTCCTCGCCGGATAGCCAGATCGCCGGATCGCTAGATTCTCCGCCATGACAAGGATCCTCGAAGGCGACCACGGCTCCCTCGCGACCAGGGCGGTCCACGCCGGCCATGTCCCCGACCCCCTCTCCGGGGCGGTCATGCCCCCGATCTACCAGACCTCGACCTATCAGCAGGAGGGGATCGGGAAGAACAAGGGGTATGAATACGGCCGGACCCAGAATCCGACCCGTGAAGTGCTGGAACGGAACGTGGCGAGCCTGGAGGGAGGAACCCACGGATTCGCGTTCGGCTCCGGGCTGGCCGCGCTCGATACCATCCTCAAGCTGTTCAAGGCGGGCGATCATTTCGTCTGCGCCAACAACCTCTACGGCGGATCCCCGCGGCTGATGACGAGGGTCTACGAACCCTTCGGTCTCAAGTTCACGTTCGTCGACATGCGGGACGTGAAGAACGTGGAGCGAGCCATCTCGCCGGCGACGCGGCTCATCTACACCGAGACGCCGACCAACCCGATGATGCACATCGTCGACCTCGCGGCGCTCGGCGATGTCGCCGCCGCGCGGGGACTCATCCTCGCGGTCGACAACACCTTCGCGACGCCGGTCTTCCAGCGACCCATCGAATCGGGGGCGAGTCTCGTCCTCCATTCCACCACCAAATACCTCAACGGCCACAGCGACATGGTGGGCGGGATCCTGGTGACCAACCGCGACGATCTCGCGGAGCGGATCGCGTTCATCCAGAACGCGGCCGGTGGAGTACCGGGCCCAATGGACTGCTGGCTCGCGGTGCGAGGCATCAAGACGCTGCCGCTGCGCATGCGGCAGCACGATGCGAATGGCCGGCTGGTCGCCGAATGGGTGAGCAAGCATCCGCGGGTGAAGAAGACGTACTACCCTGGCCTCGACTCCCATCCGCAGCACGAGCTCGCGCGGCGCCAGATGAGCGGATTCGGCGGGATGGTTTCGTTCGAGACCGGAGATGTGGAGTACGCGAAGCGGATTGTGGAGCGGGTCCGGATCTTCCAGCTCGCCGAGTCGCTCGGTGGGGTGGAAAGTTTGATTGGACATCCGGCATCGCAGACGCACGCGTCAGTGCCGGCAGAATTGAGAAAGGAACTGGGGCTGTCGGATAGCCTGGTCAGACTGTCGTGTGGGATTGAGGATGTTGAAGATTTGATTTCCGACCTGGGCGAGGCGATGCAGTAGCGGTTGGGCGGTTGAGGCGGTTGAGGCGGTTGCGAACAGACAGGGGATTCTCAACCGGCGAAACCGCCCTAACCGCCCTAACCGCCCTAACCGCCCTAACCGCCCTAACCGCCCTAACCGCCTTAACCGCCCCAACCGCCCCAACCGCCCCAACCGCCTACTGCATCCCCTCGCCCAGGTCGGAAATCAAATCTTCAACAT
>DATEOL010000099.1:0-3492 GCA_035274025.1 Gemmatimonadales bacterium
GCAATTGTGCGCAAAATTGTGTGCATTTTCATTCTTCCAAGATCCTGTTGTCGGATGGTCATGGCAAGTCGTCGGCTCACCGCTCCCCGCTTACCGGGGCGACGATCTGATCGACGAGCCCGAAGATTCCCTTGAACTGGGGAATCAGTCCCGGATTTCGTCCGTCGAGTGCCGAGGCACCGGCAATGCCAATTTCAACTCAGGCACGACGAGCACGTACTGTCCACCTTGTCCCAGCGCGAGCGCGCACATTGGAATCGATTTTCGCGAGAAACCGCAGGATCCTGCGCTGCCAGGTCGGGCAGACGGGCTGCACTGGCGGACAGACGGGCAGACGGGCAGACGGGCAGGATGGCGAAAGACATCAGCAGCAGTCGGGCAGTTGCCGCCCGTCGGCCCGCCGGTCCGTCTCAAAATTCCTCGCGTTCGAACCTCCACAGCGAGACTCCGATGCAGACCAGCGTCAGGACGATGGTCGCGATCGCGGGCCCGTACCAGAGTGGGGGGACCTTCCCTCCGGTTCCGAACGCCGCCGCAACGGGGTGCAGCGCCCAGGGCGTCGCGCCAACGAACCATTGGGGCAACCAGTTGGGCAGGATCATCCCGGCGAAGAGGAAACCGAAAGCGCAGCCGGAGACCGGTCCCCGCTTCTGGAAGATGGTGCCAAGCATGATGGTGAACGCCACGTAGAACACGTGACTCAGGGCCACGAGGCCGAGTCCGATCCAGAATCCCGGAAAGCGGGGCCAGATGCCCCAGACGAGCCGGGTCTGGACGCAGACCAGCACCGCGGGAATCACGACCATGAGGAGCAGCACCACGTAGGCCGACTCGAGCACCTTCGCGAGCACGACCGAGGGCCGGGAGATCGGCTTGGTGAGGAGCCAGGCCATCGTGCCAAGCTGCTTTTCCGAGACCATCACGCTCTGGGTGATCGTGATCACGCCGATCGACGCGAAGAGCGAGCAGGCCCGGAAGAACACCTCCATGATCTCGTTGAGGTTCCCCGGCGCGCGGAAGTCGGCCTTGGGCCCGCCGTCGCCGAAGTTCACCAGCAGCAGGAAACCATTGAGCACGATCATCCAGAGGATGAGGTGCACGGCCCAGCGGCGGGTGCGCCACCAGACCCCATGCTCCTTGGCGAGCATGTTGAGGAAGCCGGTGCGCCATCCCGACACCGGGACCGGGACCAGCGCGGGATCACGCTGCATTGTCGGCCTCCTCGACCACGCGGAGGAAGACGTCCTCCAGGTCGCGGGTCTGTTTTCCGAACGCGGTGACGGTCACCAGCTCGCTCGCCAGAATCGAGCGAAGCAGCACGGCCTCGGCGGCCGCGGCATCCGTGGTGTGCACCTGCCAGCGCACGCCACCGTTCTCCGCCGATTCATCGATGCGCGCGATCCAGGGAAAGGGGTCGATGCGACGGCGCGCGTCGGCGACCTCGCCCGAGATATCGATGGTGTAGGTTGTCTCGCCCTTTCGCCCCGAGAGCAGCTCGCCGATCGACGCCTGGGCGACGAGCTTGCCCTGGTGCATGATGGCGACCGTGTCGCTCACCCGCTGCACGTCGTCGAGGATGTGGGTCGAGTAGAAGATCGTCGTATGCTCGCGGAGATTCGCCATGACGGCGAGCACGTCGCGACGGCCCATCGGATCGAGCGAGGCCGCCGGCTCATCGAGGATCAGGAGCTCGGGGTGATTGATCTGGGCCTGGGCGATGCCGAGCCGCTGCCGCTCACCGCCGGAGAAACCGCGGATGGGGCGATCGGCACGGTCGCTGAGCCCGACCAGCTCGAGGGTTTCGTGGATTCGCTTGTCGAGCGCGGCGCCGGGACGGAAGAAGAATCGCGCAGTGAACTTGAGCGTTTCCCGGGCGGTCATGTGCTCGTAGTAGCGAGGATCCTGGGCCAGATACCCGACACGGCGCCGGATCTCGAGCGTATCGCGCCCGATGTCCTGGCCGAACACGGTCGCGGTGCCGCGGGTCGGGCGGACGAGACCGAGGAGGAGCTTGATCGTCGTGGTCTTCCCCGCCCCGTTGGGTCCCAGGAAGCCGAAGATCGTGTTCCGCTGGACCTCGAGGTCGATGCCCCGGACCGCCTCGACGCCGCGGTAGGTCTTGACCAGTCCGCGGGTCTGGATGGCGTATTCCATGTCGTCTCTGATTGTCGTTGAGCGGGATTACGGGCCGGGGGATGGCTGGGTTTCAGGCTGAAACTGGCGGGGGGAATGAAGGCGGGAGGAATCTCAAAGCAAAGCTCCTCCCGTCTTCCCGACCTTCCGGCTTATTTCGCAGGTAACCCAGCGCGGAGCACCCTCAGCGCGTTCCCGCCCATGATCGCTTCGATCTCACCGGGGGTAAATCCAGCCTGAAGCAGCGCATCCGTCACGAGGACCAGCTTCGAGGTGTCGAACAGGGTGGTCGTGGCTCCGTCGAAGTCGCTGCCCAGTCCCACGTGCTGGACGCCCGCGACATTCACGGCGTAGCGAATCGCCTTGGCAATTCCGGCGGGCGTGATGTCGCAGACTGCCGCCTGCCAGTATCCGATCCCCACCATGCCCCCGGAGGCCGCGATGCCGCGAAGCGCCTCGTCGGTGAGGTTGCGGGGACCGGGACAGACCCCCTGGACACCGGTGTGGGATACGATGACCGGCCGCTTGGCGATGGCGAGCACGTCGCTGATGAGCGCGGGCGAGGCGTGGGCGAGATCGACGATCATGCCCAGCGCTTCCATCCGCGCGATCACCTGCCTGCCGAAGGCGGTGAGGCCGCCCTTGGCTTCGCCCGCGGAAGAGCCGCCGACTTCGTTGTCGAAAAAGTGGGTCAGTCCGCCGATCCGGTACCCCTCAGTGAACAAGGTATCGAGTCGCGGAAGCTTTCCTTCGAGGGCCTGGAGCCCTTCCATCGCCAGGATCGCCGCGACGCCGTTGGTGTCGCCCCGGGCGCGAAAGCGGAGGAAGAGATCGAGGTCCGCCGCCGTCCGGACCGGGACCAGGCGTCCCCGCGACCGGACCGCGAACTCATCCAGCTTCTGTGCCTGGACCGCGGCGCGTGGCATGAGGCCGGTCCACGCGGACGCGGGCCAGCCCGAGGCGGCCGCGAGCAACCCGATGCGGTCCTTGGCGCCGCTGTTCTTCTCATAGTTGAGGCCGGGCGGAACCTTGGTGACCGCGCTCAGGACCTGGACCGCGACATGTCCCTCGATGAGCCGCGGCACGTCGACATGCCCGCGCGAGCTGCGCTTGATCAGGGAGCGGGGCCAGAGCAGGGCATCGGCGTGGAGGTCGACCACCGTGAGCCGCGCATGAAGGGCGCGGGCGGCATCACTGGCCGGGGTCAGGGTCGTGTCGACGACGCGGTTCTCCCGCGAGTCGGCGAGTGAGCCGCCGATGGTGAAGAACCCGACGAACGCGATCACCAGAATCGCGAGAACAACGCTGAGCAGCCGGGAGAGGATGCGCGATATCAAGGGCGGTTGAGGCGGTTTAGGG